>CALKMX010000015.1 GCA_938091675.1 uncultured Opitutales bacterium | reverse complement strand
TTAATCCCGTACTACCGGACCAAGATCTTTTAAATAGTTGTCATTAATTAGGTAAGCCGGGATCAACACACCTTCATTAACAGAGGAATTATTGACTGCTTCGATCCGGTATTTTTCCAAGTATTCTGCTTTGTCGTAACTTAGAAAAGAGATTGAGTCGGACACGGAGAAAACTTCACCTTGCCTACTAAATTCAATTACATAACCGGTTGGCTTTGGATAATTTCCCCATTCATTCATTTTCGCAATTGTGGCAGGAAACAAAAATTCGGCTTTTTTGGTTTTGCGGTCAATTTCAACAGCCATACATTCCAACTCAGCAGAGTAATAATCGAAGAATCGCACATCTTTTTTGTCACCTCTCAATGCATTTCTGTTAAATTCGTTGAGAAAGCTGATCCATATCTTAATCTTCAGAGAATTCAAGAAGTTAGGATTGAATAATTCCTCCATAGATTCGGGTCTCTTGCCGTCTAATTTGAGCAGTTCTGGATGTTGTTTGACCAAAAAGGGAACGGTGACCCGAAGCCATAAATCAGATTCTTGGGACACTGTAATTTTGCCATCTATTTGGATAATTTGATCTGGTTGAAGCTCATCGGCTTTCACCAAGTTATACATTGTCTGCAGCAAAATGCCGATAAGCACTAAATATTTTTTCATTGGGATTATTTCGGTTTTGGGATATTCATACCTTTTAACACAAACCCTTCCTAAACAAGTCTTTTCTGCATGCAATTTAAGTTATCATGCCTTATTTTTATAAGAGACGATTTGGGGCGCGTTTTACTCATTAAGAGAAGAAAAACTCCTAACTTTAATACCTGGAGCCCACCCGGGGGCAAACTGGAAATGACTATGGGCGAGTCCCCTTATGAGTGTGCTAGACGAGAGGCGGCCGAAGAAGTTGGCCTTCAGCTGGAAAACGCCGATTTAAGTCTCTTCGGTTATGTATCCGAAAAATCATATGAGGGCACATCTCATTGGCTAATGTTTCTTTTCGATTGTTTGGTACCCCTTAACCGCATTCCCGAGGATATTGATGAGGGATCTTTTAACTTTTTCACCAGAGATGAAATAAATCATCTGCCTGTACCCCCTTCGGATCATGATCTGGTGTGGCCATATTTTGACCGCAGGAAAGATGGGTTTTGGGCGATAAAAGCGGATTGTGCGTCCGGCTCTTTCAATTTAGAGATTGAAGCCGACCCAACCCGCCACATAAAGGAAGATAGTTAATTTTATACTAATTTATGGAAGGTATATACCACGACACGGATTTAGAAGATTCTCAAGTTTTTGAGGATAAACCTGTTGTTCCGTTGGGCGAAACTCCTTCGGTCAAAGATTTTTCTGCTCTTCCTGTTAATCAAGCCTTGGAGGCTGAAGAGAAGATCCGTCTATATTCCCAAATGCTTCGAATACGCCGGTTTGAGGAAAGATCGCTTCGTGCATACCAACAGGGTCATATCGGCGGGTTTCTTCACCTTTATATAGGCCAAGAAGCAGTTGCCGTAGGCTCGGTTTCTGTGATGTCTGGGGATGATCATATTATTACTGCCTACCGAGATCATGGTCATGCCATCGCGGTAGGAATGGATATGGATGAATGCATGGCGGAACTTTTTGGAAAGCGTACCGGATGCTCCAAGGGAAAAGGTGGGTCCATGCATTTTTTTGCTCCAGATAAAAACTTTTGGGGGGGGCATGGTATCGTTGCTGGTCAAACCCCACTTGGGCTTGGGATTGCCTATGCACTTAAACATAGAAAGACCAAAGGGGCTTGTTTGTGTTTCATGGGTGATGGAGCGACCAACCAAGGCGCTTTTTACGAATCCCTCAATTTGGCTTCCCTATGGAAATTACCCGTTATTTACATCATTGAAAACAATGGCTACTCCATGGGCACAGCTGAGGCTAGGCACTCAGCAGGTGAGCCATTAGCCCGCAGGGGTGATGCGTTTGATGTTAACTGGTCCGTCCACCATGGGCACGACCTGTACGAAGTTAGGGCGGCCATAAAGGATGCTCTAGATCTTGCCAGAGAAAACTCAAGCCCCTCGGTTCTGGAAATTGTTACTTACCGCTACCGGGGGCATTCGGTTGCCGATCCCGATCAAACATACCGAAGCAAAGAGGAAATCGAGGAGTACAAAAAAAATAAAGATCCTATCAATTTATTTCGCAATAAAATCGTTTCGGAAGGGGTTTTAACTGAAGAAACTGCACTTCAATTGGATCAATCCGCCAAAGACGAGGCTGAAGCATCGGCAGAGTTCGCTCTTGCGAGCCCTTTTCCTGAAATCTCTGAACTAATGGATGATGTGTACTGGGAAACTGATAACCCGGATGAAAGTCTATCATCTGGGCAGATGTTTTTTGAGTCCTCTCGCTAAAACCTTTTACCTAAAATGGCAGAAATTACTTACCGGGAAGCCCTGAACCAAGCATTATCTGAAGAGATTTCGCGTGATCCCAATGTTGTTCTGATGGGGGAAGAGGTTGGTCAGTTCAAGGGCTCTTACAAAGTCTCTGAGGGTTTACTCGAAAAGTTTGGCCCCGAAAAAATCGTTGATACACCAATCAGTGAAGCCGCATTCTCTGGGCTTGCAGTTGGTGCTGCGATGATGGGAATGAGGCCTGTTGTTGAGTTTATGTTTTGGAGCTTTTGCTATGTCGCTTTTGACCAAATTTTTAACAACGCTGCCAGTGTAAGGTTTATGTCTGGAGGGTTGATTCATGTTCCCATTGTTTTTCGTGGTCCGGCTAATGGTGGCACAAATGTTGGGGCAACCCACTCGCACACACCAGAAAACTTTGCCGCAAATACACCGGGCCTTAAGGTAATCTGTCCTTCCACTCCTGCGGATGCGAAGGGGATGATGAAGGCGGCCATTCGCGACAATGATCCTGTCTGTGTGATGGAAAATACCATACTTTATAATCTAAAGGGGGAAGTTCCAGACGATGATGATTTTGTGATTCCCCTAGGAAAAGCTCGTCTGGCCTGTGAGGGCAGTGATCTTTCTATTATTGCTCACGGACGATCGGTTCAGGTTGCCCTTCAGGTTGCTGAAACTTTACACGATAAACATAATATTTCTGTAGAGGTACTAGATCTGCGCTCCATTAGACCTCTTGATCTGGAAGCGATTTTACAAACTGTCAGAAAAACAAACCGCGTCCTTTTGGTTGAAGAAAATAAACCTTTCTGTGGAGTGGATGCTCAAATTGCCTACCTGATTCAAGAGCATGCTTTTGACCACTTAGATGCTCCCGTTAAACGAGTGTCTGCAATCGATGTTCCCCAGGCTTACAGTAAGGTATTGGAAAATTTTCAAATTCCTAATCACGATCGAGTTTTAGCCAAGGCCATGGAATTGCTCTAGGGGCTTCTTATGAGTACGATTATTGAAATGCCCAAATTGAGTGATACCATGACGGTTGGAACCGTTGTTACATGGTATAAAAAAGTGGGAGACAAGGTTCTAAATGGTGATATCCTGGCAGAAATTGAAACGGATAAAGCCACCATGGAACTGGAAAACTTCGATGATGGAGTTTTATTACAGCTTTTGGCAGCTGAAGGGGATGAGGTTGAAATAGGAAAACCTTTAGCCGTTGTTGGTGAGGTTGGCGAAGAGCTACCTAATGTTTCAGACATTAGCGAAACTTCGCAAAGTTCGGATAATATTTCCGAGCCCTCCCCTGCAGAAAATGATTCCAGTGATCCAGCTTCTTCCATTTCTTCAGACCTCAAAATTTCCGCAACACCATCGATTGATCTAGGGAATTCTGATGTGGATTCGGCTCGAGTTTTAGCCTCTCCGTTGGCAAAAAAAATCGCCATGGAACGGGGGCTTGATCTGTCAAAGATACAAGGCAGTGGACCTCGTGGCAGAATAATAAAAAAAGATCTTTCTGCAGATGTTTTGAGCCATGATGACACCCCCGATTCTCCGGTCCCAGATGCCCCATTCCCTTCCTCCGCTTCCGTACATTCATTAAAACTTAAGGCTAAATCTATACCTGTTAGTAAAATGCGTTCGGTTATTGCTACGCGTTTACTTGAATCTAAGGCTACAATACCGCACTTCTATTTACACAAAGAGATTCATTCTGAGCCCCTGCGCTTAGCCAGAGAATCCATTAACCAAAGATTGGTCACCCTTTCTCCTTCTTCCCCGAAAGTTAGCATCAATGACCTCATTCTCCTTTCCTGCGCCAAAGCAATTTTACAGGTTCCCGAAATCAATTGCTCATGGGCAGATAAGGAAATTATTTTTCATGGTGAGGTTAACCTTGCTTTTGGTGTGGCGGTGGAGGACGGGCTGGTCACCCCAGTTATTCGAAAGGCAGAGCATTTGGACCTTTGCTCCTTGTCGGCTGAGGCTAAATTACTTATCGAAAAATCCCGGAACCGAAAACTCACTCCCGATGAAATGAGTGGATCTACCTTCACGGTTACTAATCTTGGCATGTTCGGTATTGATTTTTTTAGTGGCATTATCAATCCACCCAATGCAGCCATATTGGCGGTTGGTGCGAGTGTTATTAAACCCATTGTTGCCAAGGATGGGTCTGTTTGTGCTGGGGAAACTATGACCCTGGGTCTTAGTTGCGATCACCGACTGGTTGATGGTGCAATCGGTGCACGGTTTTTACAAGTTTTAGCTGAAATACTTGAATATCCAGCCTCTTTACTTGTATAGACTCTTGGGGTTGGGGTGTTAAGACTCCTTAACCCTCTTGTGGGCATCATCAACCAACCATTGCCCAATCGAATCAAGCGTGCTTGAAACATCAAGCTTCGATGCCTCCAGGTCACTTGGATTAGCTTCTCCATTTCCAAATATATAGTATTTTATTTTAGGTTCTGTGCCGCTAGGACGAATGGCCAGGCTGAACCCATTTTCTAGAAATATTTGAATGAAGTTTTCTCGAGGTAGGCTCTCATTATCTTCGTCTATATAACCATCCTCCGAAAAGTCCCGAGTTTTGCTAACTTTAAAATCTAGGACCTTTTTCACCGCCGACTTCCGGTAACTTTCGACTAATCTTGAAATGGTGGCACTTCCTTCTGCTCCCTCGAAGTAAATATTTTCTGTTTTCTCAAGATGATATCCGTATTTATGGTAGATTTTGTCGAGAAATTGGAGGGGGCTCAAATTTAGAGATTCGGCAAAGGCAAAGGCTTCGGCGATAGCCAATGAGGAGGCATTCCCATCCTTGTCCCGGACAAGGTCTAGTGGTAAATAACCATAACTCTCTTCTGCAGCCAGAACCGTGCAAGTTGAGTACCTCGATAAAATATCCATTCGGGTGAAAAGTTCTGTGCTATCGAAATCTAGCCCAACCCCTTCCTGCTCAAGCATACGCACACGGGCAATTTCTTCATACTTGCGAATTTTTTGTGCCATCCACTTGAACCCTGTTGGAGTGTTAATACACCGAACTCCAAAGCCCTCGGCAATTTTTGCCATTAAGGGCGAAGTTACAAAGGTTTTTAATAGAGCAAAACCGGTTTCATTGCCCTCTTTGATTATCTGCTTTGATTTGAGTGCCTGTAGACGATATTCGGAAAGAATGCATGCCACTTGATTGCCCGATAAACAGGTGTAGTCACTACCTCCTGCAGAAACAGCCACGCCGATCCGGTCACAATCGGGATCGCTTCCAAAAACATAGGGTGATTTCGTTTTGATTGCTACTTTTATTCCCAGAGAGAGTGCCTCTGCATTTTCTGGATTAGGAGAATTTACAGTACTAAAATTTGCATCTTCGGCTCCCTGTTCATCAACTAAGGCAACCTGAACCCCATGATCCCACAAGGCCGGAACAGAAGATATGGCTCCGGTCCCGTGAATGGGGGTAAAAACTATTTTCGGGGAAGCATTTTTGAGAAGTTCTGGATTAAGCACGGCGTCTTCGAGGCAACCCTTATAGGCCATATCATCCTCGGTTTGAAGCATGCATGCACCTTCGTGATCCAACTCATTAGCCTCCAACCAAGGAGCAACCTCAGATAGGCTTATTTGGTTATATTCTGAAACAACACCCATGTCATGAGGCGGAACCAATTGGGCTCCATCGCCAAAGTATGCCTTAAATCCGTTGTCGTGGTATGGGTTATGGCTTGCTGTGATCACAACGCCTGCATGAGCGTAACGGTGGCGCACTGTAAAACTTAACTGAGGCGTTGATCGGGGGCCATCAAACATCATAGCAAAGCCCCCCATCTTTACCCAGGCTTTGGCAACAAGATTGGCGAACTTTTGGGAAAAATGCCGCACATCATAAGCCACGACAAGTCTTGGTTGCTCAAGAATACCCTCTCCTTGCATCCACTTGTTTAAATAATTAAAAAGTGCCTTAGTTGCCCGTAAGAGGGTTAACTCATTCAGGGTATTGCTTCCAACCGCGGCATAATTTGGCGTTTCCCCCTCTTTGCTAGCTCCCCTCTCGGACGCTGTTGTGATTTTACCAATAGTACGCCCCCTCATGCCTCCTGTTCCAAAGGCTAAATTTGCGTGAAAGCGATCATTGAGTTCTTCCCAATGGTTATCATTAATTAATTCAGCTAGGCTTTCTTTTATCCAGTCAGGGCAAGTAACCAGGCTCTGTAATTCATTAATGTTTTTCTGGGCAGATGTTAGAAGTTTTCCCTCTTTTACTGCATTATCTATAATATCGTTCGTCATTTAATTATTTGGCTTTTTATTTCAGTACGGATGTTCCAAGTTCATCAAAAATTACTTTTTCTTTGGCAATTGATCCTATTTCCGGGCGGTTTTTGGAAATTCGTTCGGAGAAATGGGGCCATGTAGGAGCAAAGAGTGGTGATATTTCAACCTTTTCTGGTATTTCTTCATAATTTTCATTTTTCAACCATTTTTGAGCTCTCAGGAGTTGGAGTTTGTGGGATGTTTCCAATGAGTCCAAGCCTTGTGCATTCTTGATTGGAGCAAACTCTTCACCTCTTTCTATTTCCATAACCAGGGGGTTTTGAGCAAGAGGAAGGGCATCAAAAAGAAAAGTTTCAGCCTTTAGGGCATTGGGAGTTTGGGCCTCCACATGATTCCCTGCTTCATCCAAATGGTTTACTGCTTTTAACGCTCCATGATAACGAAGACGATTATTTGCAGATTCTTTCGCTTCCGCAACCCTTTTGACAAATTCTCGGTTTAAAATATGAATGGCTATATTACCCAATGGAAATCGTAAGGTTCCGTCCGGGTTCTTTTCTTCCGAAATTTGCTTGGGTAGGTCGCTATACTCTACCACATGCAATTTTTGGTTTATTTGTAAAAATGTTCCGACCTTTTCCTGGGCACTTTGTTTTTGTACGGCTTTGGAGGACATCTCGGATCTTTCATGCTGATGAAGACCAATAAATGCAGGATCCAGGCAATACACCATAGGGTTATCTACCTGAAAATAGCTGAGGTAGTCGATGCCCTCCTCCTCCATTAAGCCCAAGGCCCCTGAATCAAGTAGTGCCCCAAATGAACCACCGTGGCCGTTAGGGCTGGTTACCAGTTGGTTTTTTTCTTTTAGAAGTAATTTTCCCGAGAGATCATACACCGGCATCATTCCCTGTTTGAAAATGAAGATTCTTTCTTTTTCTAAGCCAAAAAAGTTGTTCTCATTAAAATATTTTTGGGTTTCTTGATGGTTTTCAAGACTTGTCAAAATGAACCATCGAGGCGATTGGCCGTATCTTTGCTCAAAGAATTTTATACTTTGTGCAAAGTGTTTAAAAAGGGGTTCTTTTTTTATTGGAGTGCAATTATATGTGCCCTTTGGTCCCATGTGGCCAAGGCGAGTCCCCTGCCCCCCCGCCACAGTAAACGCTGCGACCTTTCCCTGTTGTAAAAGATCCTCTCCTATTTCCCGAAAGTGTGAAGACTTAGAGCAAAAAGGGTTTAATCTAGGAATAAAAGAGGGTATATCTGGTTGAATGACTTTTTGTTCCTCCGCGTGTATATCATCCCATGCACGAAAACACTCTTTTGGCGAAAATCTGGAGAGTTGTTCGATAAACAATTCCCTTTCCTTGAGGTTTAATTCTTTCCAAAAACGAAAAATTTGACCCTGCCCAATCGAGAAGAAGGCCTCCTTGATTGTGCCCTCGTGTTCGAGACTTTTATTCATATTTAGTCTTTTGGCTCCACTGGAAAGCGGTAGAGCCATTCTTCTGGATCTCCATACCCCAACTCTTTTCGGGCAACCTCATCTTGAAAGTCAGGGTTTCTTCGTAATCTATCCAAAAATTGCTGGTGTGCCCGAGTTTCCTCCCTAAGCACCTCTAATTCTTTTTCAAGTACAGATTCCCGGGTTTTCCAGTGTTTATACTCTTCCAATGCTTGGTTTACTTGTGTTGCAAGATAAATAATACACCCGAGACAGAAAAGGATTAGTGCTCCGATGGCGATTTTTTTGGAGATCATGTTTCTAATTATCCAGCCAAGATATCATGCAGACGTACAATCCCTAAAAAGTTTTCTGTTTCTGGGCATATTACCGGAAGAAGCGATATGGGTGTTGGCTTTCTTTTTTCCATAAGATCCAGAGCAACCCCTAGGCTTTCCCCTGGACCAATTTTTTGAGGATTTTTTGACATAATTTCATCTACCCGAACCGAGTTTATATCATCTGTTTCCAAAAGTGCACGCCTAAGGTCCCCGTCAGTAATGATTCCAAGAAGTTTTTTGTCTTCCATTATGCAGGCTGCACCTAAGGGAAATTTTGACATTTCGATCACGGCTTCCTTTATCCAGGATTGTTTCTCTAGGCATGCTACATATTCTTTTGCATGAAACACATTTTTTACTTTTAGAATTAAATTTCTACCAAGTTGGCCAGCCGGGTGGGTTTTGGCATATTGCAGGCTATCAAATTTTCTTCTTTTCATTAAAGCCGAGCCGATCGCATCCCCGAGGGCGGCGGCGGCAGCAAAACTTGCTGTTGGTACAATTCCCAGAGGATCTGCCTCTTTATGTACTGATGCATCTAAAATTACATCCACCTTTTTTCCTAAAGGGCTTTGCTTTTTTCCGAGTATTCCAACAATTTCTGCACCCCTTTCTCTGAGCACTGGTTCAAGGTAAATTAATTCGGGAGTGGTTCCACTATTTGATAAGAAAATTACGGGGTCTCCTTTTTGATGTATCCCAAGATCTCCATGAACAGCTTCCGCGGGGTGAAGAAATGCAGAGGGAGATCCAGTGCTACACAACATGGCTGCCATTTTTTTCCCTACATAGCCAGATTTTCCAATTCCTGTTATAATTATCTTACCCCTTTCTTGAAAAAGAATATCGATAGCTCTTGAAAATTTTTCGATATTTAGTCGATTTGCGACTTCTTGAATCGCACTAGCTTCCTTGAAAAGTACAGCTTTGGCTGCTTCCGCTTCATTTGTGGGGGTATCCATCTGTCCTTTTCCTTTATATCACCTGTTTCCCTATCGAGAAGAACTAATTTTAGTATCCTTGTTATTGCATGTGTCGTTTTGATTTTATAGTTTTATCAAGTGAGACAGGTTACTTTTTCTTCTCAAAGCCTTGAGGCCATATCTGGTTTATCTCAATTAGACCAACTTGCTCTCGTTGATAAACTTAGCTCTCTTTCTAATGACATTCTTAATGATAAAGGCACAGGGATTGGGAAATTCGTTCGTAAAGGTAAAACTTTCTACAGGATAAGGCTTGATGGTCTCCGAATTTATTTTGAGCGAGATGGTCAAGCACTCCATTGCCAGTTTGTTTTAGAGAAAAACTCCTTTCAGGATTTTATGATCCGATGCAATATGCCCAGTTCGGAGGAATCGGTTATTGAAGATCACCAAAGTTTTTGGGACTTCCTTGATTCTCTTCGAAAAAAATAGGTTAGAGGGTGTTGGGTTCTTGTGTATTACCTCTTATTTATCCACCTAGAAAAGTTTTTGGTTTTTTCTTCCTGTTCTTGTTCACAGGTTTTTTTGGTTTAAGTGTTTGATAAATAGAAACATAATTAATTGTTACAGTTTTTACTGCTATATAATATAGATAAGATTTTATCTTTTAATTATAATCTTAATAATTAAGTATTGTTTAAAACCCTTTCCCGCTTCAAAACAAAGATTGATGAACTTTAAAATAAACAGAGACCATTTCGGTGCAGGTCTTCAACTCGTTTCAAGTGTTGTTGGCTCACGAAAAACAATGCCCATTCTACAAAATGTTTTAATCGAGGCTAAAGATGGAGGCATATCTTTATCCACAACCAACCTAGACCTCGGAATAAAATGTTCAGTATTTGCAGATGTTGAAGAGGAGGGCTCGGTGACTCTTCCTGTTAAGGAAATACTTCGAATTGTTCGACAATTAGCCGACATGGAAGTAAAGGTGTCTTCTACTGGAACGCCGAAAGCAACCATATCTACTCGAGGGTCAATTTTTAATATAGTGGGGCTGGAGAGCAAAGAATTCCCCCCATTGCCCGAATTAGAAAGCAGTAAATCTTTTTCTCTGGAAAGAGAAGAGTTAACCACCATGCTCAAAAGTGTATCTTACGCACAATCGGTAAACGAGGAACGATACATGCTCAAAGGTGTATTTTTTCAAAAAGAAGAAGAAACAATCTCACTTGTCGCAACAGATGGAAGAAGATTAGCGGTAACGAGAAAGGAAGAAAAAACGACCTCAGAAAATAACGGAGAGTTTATACTGCCCTCTCTCACCGTTGCAGAACTCGAGAGGCTTCCAGGGGTTGCCCAAAAAATAGAATTAAATTTCACGGACCGACAAGTATCTCTCAAGCTTGATGTAGTAAAAAATAAAGACGAAACAAGTGGGTTCAAGGATTGTATTTATTTGGTATCAAAAGTGGTGGAAGGAAAATATCCCAACTTTAAACAGGTCATACCTAAGGATGACTTTAACCAGGCTATTGTGGAGCGAGAGCTCATGTTAGAATGTGTAAATCGTGCGGCTCTGGTATCCGATGAGAAAGTAACTCTAAGAATCAAACCAAATGAAATGGAAATTTTTGGTCAAAGCACACTTGGGGACGCCAGCGAATCCATGACCATAGAGTACGATGGCCCCAGTTCAGTTGTTTCATTCAACCCTAAATTTCTTTTAGACCCCCTTAAGTCCATTAACAAAGACAAGGTACTTTTTGAATTTAGAGATGATATGAGTCCGGGTGTTTTTAAAATTAATTCAGAAAAAACAAACAAAAATGAGTTTCTTTGTGTTGTAATGCCAATAAGAACAGATTGATTAACTACATCCAATTTCTAAACAGACTGATAATAAAAAGACTTTCCCTCAAAGTTTTTCAACACCCATAAATCATCGGTAGAACTTTCCACATAATTTGGATTTAAGGGAATTTTCCCTCCCCCACCCGGAGCATCAATAACAAATTGTGGAATCGCGTAACCCGTGGTAGATCCCCTTAGGCCCTTAATGATTTCAATACCTTTAGCAACAGGGGTCCTTAAGTGTGAGCTACCCGGAACTAGATCACACTGATATAAATAATAGGGCTTTACCTTCATCATCAAGAGACGATGAATAAGACTTTTCATTGTCTCAATGTCATCATTAATACCTCTAAGTAAAACAGATTGGTTTCCCAGAGGAATCCCTGATTTGGAAAGCTTATTACATGCATCCTTAAGCTCAACGGTGCACTCCGTTGGATGATTTACATGAATACTCATCCACAAATTAGGATGAGCATTTAGAGAATCCAATAAACCAGAAGTAATGCGCTGAGGAAGAAAAACTGGCAGACGTGAACCAATGCGCACAAATTCCACATGAGATATATCAGCAAGAGCTGTAAGAATGCTGGATAACTTGGAGTCAGACAAAAGCAAGGGATCTCCTCCGCTAAGCAACACATCTCGAATCTCTGTGTGGGACTTTATGTAATCAAGGCTCTTTTCGACCTGAGGATGAAAACCATATCCTTGTGCATTTGAAACCAATCTACTACGGGTACAATATCTACAATAAGACCCGCACCGATCGGTTACTAGTAAAAGTACCCTATCGGGATAGCGATGCACCAAACCGGGCACAACCATAGAGCCCTCCTCCCCAACAGGGTCGTTATCCTCATAATCCAATATATCCCCCTCAGAGCATGTTGGAACAACCTGTCTTCTTATCGGACAGTTAACATTTTCTGGATCAATTAAATTAAAAAAGTGGGGGGTTATTGAAACATGAAGTTTTGCAGCGGCAATATCAAGACCCGCAGCTTCATCATCACTAAGTTTGATAAAACGGGCAATTTCATCTTTTTTGCTAAGCCGATTTCTCATTTGCCACCGCCAGTCATTCCACTCTGAGTTAGGGATACCTTGCCAGTGACCTTGGCCTCGAGACCATAAATGGAGATTATCTTTAGAATACATGACCGAAATAAAGAGAATCTATCTATATTCTATGATGCCAAGTAGGGCAATCCAGATAAAAAGGAGCAAATCATTTCTCTATGATAACCAAAAACAAAATCCCCAAAACAAGGAGTAATAAATAAAAATAATCAAAAATCTAAACCTAGGCTTAATCTTAAAACAGAAGCTAAATAAGAGAAAAATAAAGACTACGAAGTGAGTAAAATCATTGAGGTCAAAATCAAATTTTTTTGATGAAGAAATAATAGATGTAACAAAGAATCCCAAATCAACGATGTAATAAATTATTTCATATAACATAACTTGGGGAACAAATAAAATAAGACTATTAAATAAAAAGTATGAAACAAAAAACAAAAGATTAACAGAATAGAATATAAACAGAAAAGGAGCAATTAATACATTAACTAAAATACTCGTAAATGAAAAATAATTAAAGTGATCCAGGACAAGAATAAGAGAACCAGCAGACGCAGAAAAAGAAATAATAAAAATCAAAAATATATTTTTATAAGAAAAAACCTTATTATCCTTTAGTATAGAATTATCTTGTATTACAAATAATATAAAAAGTACTACAGTAAATGAAAGTTGTGCACTTACCGAAAAAATAATTTCCTTGTTTAAGAAATTCATTATCAAAACAGCGAGGCAAAAACTTGAAATGTTACTATATCTTCTCGTAATCAGGTGACTTAACTCAAATACACTGATCATGAGTAACGCTCGAATTCCTGAGTATGGACTATCAATCGCATGCAGGAAAAAGGAGCAAATCGATAATTTAAGCACAATCAGATAAATGCGAGAAATTCGTATAGGTTTAAAAATCAATGATATAATAAGATAAAAAAAACCAATATGTAAACCGCTGACAGCAAAAAGGTGCATAGTGCCTGTGCTGATAAATTTTGACCTGATTGTATCACTTAAATAATTCTTACTACCAGTCAACATTGACCATCCAAATTGTACAGATTCGTACATAATAATATTATTTAAAAAATTTTCTGTATTTTCACATCCTTTTTTTGTAAATAATTCTTTACTTTGTAAATCTCTTATATTTTTAATACTAATCCCATTCGTGCATTCATTTACATTACCTATAATTAGCGAATCTGATTTCTTAAAATTTGGATTATCTGAATTATAAATCGTAGCGAGTCTTCCAACTAAATTTTCATTATGAGGTATTGTACTTATAATTTTTACACGATTAAATTTACTTAAACCGAAATCTAAAATATCATTTTTATAAGATAATAATTCCAAAACATATTCCTTTGATTTTCCATTATCATAATCACGATCAAAGGATTGATTATTAGTTAAGTAAATTCTACTATTGAATACAAAAATTAAAAATATAAAATTTAGAATCCATACCTTTTTTCTGTTATGCTTACTTTTTATATATCTTGTTAATAATATATTGCAGACAAATATTATCATCCATAAGTTTCTGATATAATCAGCATAGGTAATTGACAGATGAAGAATTAGAACACAGCAGGTAAGCATAATAATGTACGCTTCACTCTTTAATTGCTTTACCATCTGTTGTTGTTTTTCTCTTAAATCCTAAATATTCTATTGGCTAATGCTTTACGACAGAACTTACATGAAGTCACCGAACCACCTATTTAGTAGATCGTTTTGTGATCAATTAATTATTCTTTTAATTTCTTGCTTCCTACTTCAAGCAATATTTGGACTGATCTTGTCGCTTAGTACAATTAATAATATTTTCGCTTTTGGTATTTCAAATTTAAAAAATGGTTATGTCTGGACGGTATTAACATATGGCCTTTTACATGACGGGCCACTCCACTTACTATTCAATCTTCTTGGTATTCACTTTATAGGTAGGCCAGTTGAGGAATTACTCGGACGTCCTCAATTTATAACCTTTACAGTTATTGCATTAATAATGGGGCTGATCGCTTGGCTTCCCTTTAACAACTCGCCCCAGCAGTACATTGTCGGAGCATCTGCAATAGTCCTTGGCACTCTTTGCATATTTTGTTTACGCAACCCCAATCAGCCAATTACTCTTCTATTGTTTTTTATTTTACCCATCACCATCAAGCCCAAGTGGGTTTTGTGTGGAACATTAGTTTTAGAATTATATGGATTTTTATTCACTGAGCTATCGGGATATGGCGGAATTGCCCATTCTGCTCACCTTGGAGGAATGTTCGCTGGCTTGTTATTTTTTCTTCACAATAAAGGAAGCCTTAGTTTTCCTCTAAGTTTTAAATTTATTACTTCTACGAAGTCGCGCACATCTAAAGTTAGCCGAAAACACATGGGCTCAAGGTACCGCGTAAATTTTGGAGCCGCTTCCTCATTAAAAGAAGAAACGGACAGAATTCTTGATAAAATTAATGAAAAAGGCTTTGGGTCCTTAACCGATTCAGAAAAAGAAACTTTGGAAAATGCGAAAAAGCTGTTAGGAAAATGATATTTCTACACTCTTGATGTAATGAAGTGCATAACACCTGTCTTTATCCTGCTTTATTGTTTTTTTGCGGGAAACCCAGTCCTCGCTGAGTTAAATGGACCATTTATTTCATTAAATCCTGTCCGATCAGAACATTCAGACACTTCTTTAAATGCTAATAAAACGCCTGTCTCCCCTAGCAGGGAAGCACCATTTGAACCTTTAGTTCCCGTGCCAATAATGACTGATGAAACCAAGTGGTTACTAAGTGCACTGGAAAAGGCTCATTTTAAAAGGTTATCTATAAAAGATTTGGATATAATTCAATTTCTAGAAAATTTTTTACAAAATTTAGATAAACAAAAATTATTTTTTACATCCCGTGACGCGAAGCAGATCGTAGAAAGGTACAAACCCACCCTCCTCAGTTATCTTAAGCAAGGTAACCTTTTTCCTGCCTTTGAAATTTACGAAAATTATCGGCAAAAGGCACTAGAAAGGCTCGATTCTGTACTAAATTTATTCACAAAGGCTCCAATCCTTGAAACAAACCAATCATATCTTGTAGATCGCTCCGATATCGAGTGGCCCATGACGGCAGTTGAATTAGACAAAACATGGAGCAATCTATTGATTCACGAGTATATCAATGAAATATTCTCCCAGATAGATGAAAATGAAACGACCGAACAAACCTTAACTTTATTGGAAAACAGGGAACAGGAGACACTGGGCAGGATTAGGAAGAAATATGAACGCTGGCGAAGAAATATTTTGGAGTTTGAGGCAACTGACGTCCAGGAATTGTACCTCACTACTTTAACCCAAATGTTTGATCCTCATACATCCTTTTTAAACATCAAAGAGAAGGAAAAGTTTGATCAAGCTATGCATAACGAATTTGTTGGAATTGGTGCAGTGCTTACGGATTCGGACGGATATTGTACAATCAAAGAACTTTTACCTGGGGGGCCGGCTGAAGCATCTCGGGAATTAGAGCCTGAAGACATCATCCTTAAAGTTGCCCAAGGAGAGGGCGAGTTTGTTGATGTGGTGGAAATGAAACTTTCGAAAATTGTAGAATTAATAAAGGGACCCAAAGATACTGTGGTGTCTTTAAAAATCCGCCCTTTTTCCAATCCCTCTACTTCCAAAATAGTTAAAATTGTTCGAGATAAAATCAAACTTACCGCAAATCTGGCGAGTGCTTCTTTGCACAAGGTTACCGACAAAGAGGAAGAATTTTTATTTGGAGTTGTGGAATTGCCATCGTTTTATGGATCCAGTGATGATGGGCATAAGGCAACCGATGATGTTGAGGAACTCGTCAATTCCTTGAAGGACGAATCCATACAGGGTCTGGTTTTAGACCTTCGCAGAAATGGAGGTGGTTACCTTAGTGAGGCGGTAAACCTTGCCGGCCTTTTTATTTCTAGAGGACCCGTTGTTCAGGTAAAAAGTTCAGATGGAAAAGTTCGTAAGAAGTTTGATTTCAATCCCAAATTAGCCTGGGACGGGCCTTTGGTTGTCCTTGTATCCCGCTACAGTGCGTCTGCATCAGAAATTGTTGCAGGAGCTTTAAAAAATCACCGAAGGGCACTGATTGTTGGTGATACCTCCACGCACGGGAAAGGCACGGTTCAATCCCTTATTCCAATGAATCTGCCCTTTTCCATTCACTCCATGGATGGCAAGAAAAGTGCCGCAAAAATAACCATCCAAAAATATTATCTTCCATCCGGTGAGAGTACTCAGTTAACGGGAGTAACGAGTGATATTGTTATGCATTCCATTAACGAATATTTACCAATTGGAGAGTCCGACCTCGAGAAAGCCCTTGCTTGGGATAAAATTCCGGAAGTAAATTTCAGGCGTCCGGAGGGTGAGTTTAAGTACACGGAGCCAACCATCGAATCTTTGCGAATATCGAGTAAATTAAGGCAGGAGTCTACTAAAGAGTTCGAATATTTAGAGAAAAACATCGCTTGGTTTAAGCAAAAAAGAGAGCAGAAAAGTGTATCGCTCAATTTAATGTCTAGACTAAACCAAAAACAGCAGGATGAAAATAAAACCGTTGCACTCAATAAGGAGTTTGAATCCTTATCAGATCTCTCATTTCCATCCCGTGATCTTTTTCTTCAGATTGTTAATGAACAAAAAGAAAAATCATTGGCTGCAAGAGGTCTTGCAAATGAGGATAATAACCAAACAGAAAACTCATTCATAACACCTGAAAATCTGGATATAAGGCTGCATGAAAGCTTAAGAATTCTTCGCGATTGGGTGAGTGAAATCTCCTCAAACCGGGTTACCCATGCCCAAACCCATGGTAATCGGAATATTTAGGTCAACATCACTTTTTTACGGCAAACGCGAATCGCCTAACTAAATACTGGTCCGAAATTATTTCGGCATCAAATGCCACAGACAGTAAGTTCTTCACTACATCGGCATGGTCTACGCCAAATTCAAGAGCTAGTAAGCCATTTGACTCTAGTGAATTAACGGCGATTGAAATCACCCGTTCGATGTCTGATAGTCCACCATTTTTAGCAACCAAGGCTTGGATTGGATCATGCAATTTGACCTCAGGCTCTGCAAGTGACCACTCCTCTTGAGTGAGATACGGGGGATTAGAAACAATGAGATCAAATTTATTACTTAAAGTGTTTTGTGTTACCCAATCAAAATCTTTGAAACAAATTCGCTCCTCTAATCCACAAAGAAAAAGATTTTCATTCGCTAAAGTCAGGGCTTCTAATGAATTATCGAACCCAATGCCTGTAACCTTTGGCAAAAGTGTACAAAGACTTAACAGAATAGCACCACCACCACATCCCAAATCTGCTACATTTCCCTCGAATTCGGGTGTGAGCCTATGATGCAAAAAATCAACTAAGAATTCCGTTTCAAATCGAGGGACTAGGGCCCTTTGGTCCGATTTTAAGGTCAAACCAGCAAATTGAACCTTACCCAATATATGTTGCAACGGAATACGGCTACCCCGTAGCATAACAAGGCTCTTAATTTGAGATAAAATATCTCCTTTAAGAATTTCCCCAAACCTTAAATAAAGGTCCATCCTTTTACAGTTAAGGGCAGATGCAACTAGCCACTCTGCATCAATTTTATGATTAGGTACTCCTTTTCTTTCTAGGTATAAAGAAGATTTTGAAATGACCTCCAAAATAGTGAGAGGATCATTATTCACCGTGCTTTAATAGATTCTGTAACTTAATAGATTGATCGTGGGCAATCAGGGCGTCGATAAGCTGATCGAGATCGCCCATCATCACATCACTCAATGAGTGGGTTGTGTAATTAATTCTGTGATCCGTCAACCTGCTTTGAGGAAAGTTATAGGTCCTGATTCTTTCACTTCGGTCGCCAGAGCCGACCTGATTTTTTCGATCCTTTGCATACTTTGCATCCTCCTCAGCCTGTCTTGCTTTTAAAAGCCTGGAGCGAAGCACAGTCATGGCTTTGGCTTTATTTTTTAGCTGAGATCTCTCATCTGCACAGTAGACAGAAATCCCGCTGGGTTTATGCATAATTTGAACAGCGGAATCAGTGGTGTTAACACCTTGGCCACCAGGGCCCGAGGCGCGGCAAACATTAATTTCGAGATCCTGTGGATCTATTGAAATCTCAACTTCTTGAGCTTCTGGCAAAACGGCAACTGTGGCCGTTGAGGTATGAATTCTACCGCCTGTTTCAGTAACTGGAATTCTTTGTACTCGATGTACCCCACTCTCAAACCTCATTTTAGTCCAAGCATCTTCTCCCTTAAATACAAACACCACCTCTTTAAATCCACCGGTTTCAGAACTGCTTTGGCTTAAGCATTCAAAACCCCAAGACTTATTTTCGCCAAATTTGCAATACATTCTGAATAAATCAGCGGCAAAAAGAGAAGCCTCATCTCCACCCGCTCCAGCACGGATTTCAATAATAGTATTTTTGCCAGTATCTGCTTCCTCTGGAAGCATAGCCATTAATAAAGAGCTATTTAATGATTCACGCCTTTTTTCCAAAAGCTCGATCTCTTCATGGGCTGAAGGACCTATTTCCGGGTCATCCAATAATTCATTGGTTGATAGTATCTCAGAAATGCAACGATGGGCCGAATCATAAATTTCTAAGATTTTCCTTATGCGGGAATGTTCTCTATTGAGGGAGCTCGCCCGTATCGCATCCTTAAACAGATTGGGTTCAGAGAGTTGAGTCTCAAGCTCTTTATACCTTTGCTTGAAAGGTTCGATATTTGGTAGCTCTTCCATAGAAAATGCATTATAAGAAATTGTATGGAGGAAAACGATTAAATTGAGCAAAGCCCCACAGTCCAATCCGTTGCATAATCAAAATGTAGTCGCTTGTGTATGGGATTTTGACAAGACATTGATTCCTGGCTACATGCAGACTCCCCTGTTTAAGCATTTTGGTATCAATGAAAAAACTTTTTGGACTGAAGTAAATAAACTACCTGAAATATATGCCTTGAGGGGATTATCTGTATCTGCAGAGACAATCTACCTAAATCACTTATTGAGTTATGTGAAAAACGGACCAATGAGGGGCCTCACCAACCAAAAACTTTTTGAATTAGGAAAGGACCTCGAGTTTTATCCAGGACTACCTGATTTCTTTGAAGAAATCGCAAGGATACCCCAAGAAACTGGCTTCAATGATCACGATATTAAAATCGAGCACTATATTATAAGTACTGGGCTGGCACAAATGATAGCCGGCAGTAAAATATCTTCTTATGTTAGCGGAATATTTGCTTCCGAATTTATTGAATCTGCCCTTCCCCCTAATTTTCTAAGTCAAACAGATTTATATTTACCACTAGACCCGGAAATTTCTCAGATTGGTCTGGCGGTTGATAACACGATTAAAACAAGGTTTATATTTGAGATTAATAAAGGCTGTAATAAGAACACGAAATTAGAAGTTAATTCATCCATCCCGCACGAGCTTAGAAGAATTCCTTTCGATCAATTAATTTATGTTGCAGATGGACCGAGTGATGTCCCGGTCTTTGCTGTTGTAAAACAGATGGGAGGCAAAACATATGCAGTATACGACCCGGCGGATGAAGATGAATTTGCCCAAACCTGTAATTTAGTAGAAAGTGGAAGAGTTCACAATAATGGCCCCGCAGACTACTCACCAAAATCATCTACCGCGATTTGGATGAAGCAAAAAATAAGGGAGATTATGAACGGAATGCTGAGGAAAAAAGAAGATAACCTACAAAGAAATACCAGAACAGCTCCTAAGCATATGCCTAAAATAGAACTCCCACAAAATTTTCAAGAGTTGAAACAAGAAACCCTGTGGAACCTATGATTTGGCAGAGGAACTCCCTTCTTTCGATTGAGGATTTGTCTTCTGAAGAAATTATTTTTCTCCTGAAGAAAGCAAAATCAATTAAGGAACAGAAGGAAAAATCAGGTCAGGTTCTTCCATCTTTAAAAGGTAAACGAATCATCAACTTATTTATGGAGCCAAGTACTCGAACTCGAGTAGCCTTTGAAATTGCCGCAAAGTCCTTGGGTGCTGACATAATTTCTATAACAGGCGAGGCAAGTAGTTTAACCAAAGGGGAAACGCTAAAAGATACTGCCATGAATGTTCAAGCGTTGGGTGCCGATGCCATTGTAATTAGACACTCATCCCCTGGTTCACCTCTCTTTCTCTCCAGGCTGGTCGATGTGCCTATTATAAATGCAGGCGATGGTGCCCATGAACATCCAAGTCAGGCACTTTTGGACATTTATACTCTACAAGAAAAACTCGGTGACTTAAGAGATAAAAAGATCACTATTTTGGGAGATATTCTTTTTAGTCGGGTCGCCCGCTCAAATTTGTGGGGACTGTTAAAATTAGGTGCTGAGGTTACTTTAGCAGGTCCATCAACTCTTGTTCCTCGAGAATTTGAAGAACTAGGCGCTAGGGTGACTCATGACCCAAACTCTGCACTCGAAGGGGCAGATGCGGTTATGCTTTTGAGGATTCAGCACGAAAGGCAGCAGGCTTCGCATTTTCCGTCCCTAGCGGAATATGCCAATGTTTTTGGGTTAGACTCAGTCGCTCTTGCTCGAATGAAAAAAAATGCAATAATCCTTCATCCAGGCCCGCTAAATAGAGGTGTAGAAATAGAGTCTGAAATAGCAGACTCCCATCGGGCGGTTATTCTTCAGCAAGTTGCGAATGGAATTGCCGTACGGATGGCAATTTTACACTCATGCATAATCAGGCAGGAGGGCGATCCCTCATGAGCAATAATTTATTTAAAAACATTGATTTGTTGGGTGGACGGGCGGTAGATCCTAAATCTGGGATAGATAAGGTGTTAGATTTATTTATTAGAAAGGGAAAAATTTATCACCAGCCACCCGATTCAAGCCAAGCAGATAAGGTTTATCATCTTAAAGGCCACACTGTTCTTCCAGGCCTACTTGATTTACGTTCGCACAACCGAGTTCCGGGAGCAGGAAAGAGTGAGAATATAGAAACGCTTACAAAAGCAGCTGCTAGGGGTGGATTTTCATCTATCTTGACCATGCCGGACACGAATCCTTATTCGGATAACCCAGCCACCATCCGTTATATCCAAGACAGAATAAAGCAAACGGCAAAAGTAAATGTGTATTTGAGCGGTTGCTTAACAATTGGATCTAGGGGAGAAAGTATAGCACCTCTTGGATCCCTTAAAGATGTTGGAGTTGTGGCTGTAACAGATTGCCCTTATACCGCCGCAAACAACCAAATTTTTACCAATGCGATAAAATACGCAAAAATGTTTGGGTTAACGGTTATAGATTTCCCGCAAGATTCATTTCTTTCGAATAATAGTCATGCTCATGAAAGCCCTTTAAGTTTAAAAATGGGACTAGCCGGAAATCCGAGAATGGCGGAAGAAATCGCGGTCGAGAGATCGATAATAATAGCAAGACACCTTGGCGTACCAATTCATTTGAGCTCCATCTCTTCCTCGGGTTCGGTTAATCTAATTAAGAAAGCCAAAGACATAGGGATTCCAATAACCGCAGATGTTTCAGCTCACCACCTCCTCTTAACTGAAGAAGCAATAAGTGATTACAATACTTCTGCTAAAACAAACCCGCCTTTACGGCAAGAAAGCGACAGAAGTGCACTGCGTGAGGGAATTATAAATGGAATCATTGATGCCTGTAGTTCAAGTCACGAACCATATTCCGATCATCTTAAAGATGTTGAGTTTGATTTGGCACCGAGTGGTACCACCGGTCTCGAGACTGCACTGCTGGCTTTTATGGAAGCGGTAAACTTGGAAGACCCATACCCTATGGTAGTCGAAAAACTATGCGATAACCCGCACATAATATTGGGAATATCCCCGCCATCTCTTAAAGATGGATCTAGTGCAAACCTTGCGGTAGTCAAAAATAATGAATCATGGCAATATGATCCGTTAAATGGCGAAAGTCTGTCTCATAACTCACCCTTAAAAGACCATATATTTACACATAAAGTAATTTTAACATTGTGTGATGGCGTTGTTGCTTACTCGAATTAAGGTGTCTTAAAAAGAAGCACTCAATTCTTTTCACTACGATTTGTGCTAGATATAAATATCAATTCTAAGATTTATCGCTCCATTTATATCTTTTTAGTTTTCTCAGGAGCATGGCTTATTGCCTCTCGCGAACTTATCCCAGTTGTAATTTTAATAATTTTTCTAACAGGTTCTTATAAAGGCATTGTTCCAACTCGGTTTTCTAGAACACTAAAGGTATGCCTTAAATGTTTTATCATATTCATACCTATTCTTTTTCTAACTAATTATTTAAGTGGCTTTATTCTTGTTGAATATTCTTTACAAAATTCAGTTAGTACAATGCTTAAAGAGGGAAAAATATCACATGTTACGCTTTTATGGATTGTTTTATTCGGTCCGCTAATCGAAGAAATCTATTTTAGGGAATTACTCTACAATTACCTTAAAAATTATACAGGCATATTCTGGGCAATTCTATTATTAGCATTATATTTTTCCATAATTCATCTTAATATTATTGCCGCACCTTCTTTATTTATACTCGGGATTTTTCTTGGCGTACTTCGCTTTTTGACCAAAACAGTATTTTTCTCTATTTTAATGCATTCAATATTCAATATTATAATGATTCTTCTAATCTTATGATTAATCAAAAGATATTTAATCTTAAAGATTTAGATCATGCGTCAAAAAAGATTTTTGATCATATTATTAATTTTAAAAAAGCAATTATTTTTATAACCGGTCACATGGGTGTTGGGAAAACCACATTTACTAATAGTTTTCTTAAAAACTATGGTTCCTATCATGCGAATAGTGCGAGTTATTCGATCGTTAGTAAATTGCCAGGGTCACATAATATAATTCATTGCGACTTCTACCGATATAATCCTACGGAAGAGTTTATTAGTTTAGAGGTCGAACCATTACTAGGAAAGAGTTACGTATTATTAATGGAATGGGGACATCCTCAGATTATGTTTAACAACTCAAAGCATTTTTCACTAGAAATCATCCTTGAAGAGGAATCATATAGAAACTTATCTTTTTATCCACTGAATTAGAGTTATCATAACCCTAATATCCTTCTTGCAATCCAGTTTCCAGTTTTATAACTTAGACCTTTGCTCAGGTGGCGGAATTGGTATACGCGCTAGATTAAGGATCTAGTGCCGAAAGGCTTGGGGGTTCGAGTCCCCCCTTGAGCACCATTTATCCCTTAGTTTTGTCAAAGATTTTGTGTTTAACACGGAGTCCCATGTTGTAATCATCTTTGAATGTTTTGTTACCAAACTCATCAAAACCTTCGAATAAACCGTGTTTAAGATTATTTTTCCAATGTTCTAATAATCTCACAGGAAATTCTCCACCGCCGCTACGATAATTAAAAGTTACCCATTCGTTCGCTTTATGTGTACCAAATTCTTCAAGAAATTTCGTCTTTGCTTCTTCCCTCAATTTAATCCACAGGGTTGGATATAATTCACCTGACTTGGATTTTATCGGTACGTAGTCTTCAGGATCGTTGGTTTGTTCGAACCAATAAATATGTGTGCCCTCCTTTTTTCCATACCGATAGTCTTTTGAAGATACTGGTATTCCATATTCATTCCATCGCTTTACTGTGCCATGAATCCTTCCAGAAAGATATGGGATCTGTTCAATTATTTGCCCTCCCGGAAATTCGTTCTCAACGATTCCACTAAAGGGATAAGGCTCCTCTTTTGCATAAACTACAGGCTCTTTATTCCATTTGGCTGTGCTCTCAATGGGTAACCCAACGATTGCACCATTGCTCACAATGGGATTACCCAATTTAAATTTATTTGAACCCGCACCTTGAATATAAACTTTTACCAACATCGAATAACCCTTGCCCCCCTCCAGCACCTTAAATTCCTCGACATAATTATTCTCATTAAGCACAGGAGAAATTTTTGCCCCCGCGCCTTTCCAAAATAAATGTTGGTCAATGATAATGACCTCATTTGCACCCTCAGTACGAATGGCAGATTTTTGTAAAATTCTTGAATTGTAAGGAGCAAAGGGAAGGGATTCACTATCTCTGGCCACTTCCTGCCACCATGCTTTTAAAAGCTCAGGGTTACCCTCAAATGGTATAAAATAAGTTAGGCAACCAGTTGCCAACAAGGCAACAATGCATGTTATTAGGAAACTCCTCATTTTGTTTTCACTTCACTAAATTTACACTTTATGGATTAAAACGATTTGGCAAGAGGCATTCGTTTAGCTAAACGAGAAGGCCATAGTGGTCCTTCATATATTACAGAAGTATAAATTTGAAGGAGGCATGCACCTGAATCTAATTTTCGTTGAGCACTGTCATAATCGTAAATTCCCCCGGAACCAATTATGGGAAATTTTGAATCGGTTAGCCTGTCAATAAATTTGATTACCTGATTTGCTCTGGTTTCGATGGGCTTGCCGCTAATACCCCCATCGGGTAAAGCCACAGATTTTTTCATTTGCTCAGGTGGTTTAATTGAGGTGTTGCATGCAATAACTCCGTCAAATTGATACTCCATGGCTTTTCCAATGATTATTTCCAAGTCTTTAAAACTCTCATCCGGAGAAATTTTTAATAAACACGGAGGCGATACCCGATTATTTTCCTTGGCCCATTTGTTTCGATGTTCCTTAATCCCTAAGAGCAGGGGATCAAGAAATTCCCCTTTCTGTAATTTTCGTAGATCTGGGGTATTGGGAGAACTGATATTGATCGTAATGTAATCTGCTTGGCTTGCAGCTATATCAAAACCAGAGCAATAATCTGTAAGGGCATCTGAAAGGGGGGTAGATTTACCCTTTCCCAGATTTATACCTAGTGGAATAGCTCTCAGATGGCTGGGAAACTTTTCGGTCAAACTTTGCTTCAAAGCTTCCGCACCCCTGTTATTAAACCCCATTCGGTTCACCAATGCTAAATGCTGCGGAAAGCGAAAAAGCCTGGGCCTATCATTTCCAGATTGAGGGAGCGGAGTAACTGTCCCCACTTCCACGAAACCAAAACCTAATGCTTCAGAAGAAGCAGGAAAAAGCCCATCTTTATCAAGTCCAGCCGCCTGCCCTATACAGTTGGGAAAAGTTAAACCAAATGCTTTCACAGGATTCTTCTCACAAAGGAGGAATCTTTTTAAGAGAGAACAAACTGGACTCGCTTTAGCCAAAATGGAAAGGGCCTGGATACCCCATTCATGAGCCGTTTCGGGATCGAGTGTAAATAAAATTGGCCGAATCAGTTTATTGTAGAGCATTAGATATAATAAAAGACAAAACGTGCATCAAAAAGCGGGAAATCTGAGGATTAGAGGCAAAAGAAATATAAAATATTGTCAGTATTGATTGACATATAAATTGAACATCTCTTAAGGCAATCCAATGAAAAAAACAAGTCCGAGCCTAGATTGGTGTATTGTTCGTTGCGATAACGAAAGTAAATGGTGGGTTGATTCGATAAGCGATGCCGAAAATTGGGACATCGAAGACCTTGGTATAATAGACCCTAAACAATTCATATATATCAATGAGCTTCTTGATTCCATGACAGAATTTGGACTACAGTCCCAATTAGTAGATGAAGCTTTTTTCACCTTCGAAATATCAGAAGAAGTGGCAGGGAAAAAAGTGAAACTTGAACGAGTGAGAGACTCTTTGCTTAAAGCAGAAGACATGTTATTTGCACTGCCAGATGTTTTGGATGAAGAAAAAGGTCCTTATGCAGACTTTTTGAGTCATGTTACGCATGTCCGGGTAGCGATGTTAAATGATTTAATAGACTTTACCGAGCCCTACACCATAGAAGAAATGGAAGAAGTACTTTCTGAAAAACAAAATAATGATTTTTTGGAAGGACGGCGAAGCCATTTTAGTGATGAGTTAGTCTCCATTTTGGAATTTGTTCCAGATGGTTTTCAAATTGATTCTGATTTAGATGATGAGAAGGATGAAGATAAGGATGGAGAAGAAGACTACTCGGATCTCGATAGTCAGCTAGTAGAAGTTTCCGACAAAGAAGAGAAACTTTTGCCCAACGAAGATCTAAAATGGGAAGATGATGAAGACCGGGAAGAAATCACTTCATACGAAGGGGGTGCACCTGATGAAAATTAATCAAGTTCCGAAACGATTCGATCTGCAAAGTAACTGAAAATTAAATTTGCCCCAGCTCGTTTAATACAAACCAAAGATTCAAGGGCACACTTTTTCCAGTCTAGCCAACCCAGTTGGTCAGCAGCCATTATCCGAGAATATTCGCCAGATACCTGATAGGCGGCAATCGGAAGATTAATGTTCGTATGGGCATAATAAATTAAATCCAAGTATGGCTCTGCTGGCTTGACCATAAGCATGTCTGCACCCTCCTGGAAATCTAACCAAAGCTCTCTCTTGGCTTCTTTAAGGTTAGACGGATTAAGCTGATAGGTTCTTTTATCCACCCCACCCTCAGCGGAGCTTGATTTAATCGCAGATCTAAAAGGCCCATAATAAGAGGATGCAAATTTTGCAGAATAAGAAATAATTCCAGTATGCTGAAATGAGTTCTCGTCTAGTGTTTTACGGATAATCCCCACCCTGCCATCCATCATGTCAGAGGGCGCCACCATATCAAAACCTGCACCCGCACAAACCATGGAAGCATTGGCAAGGATTTCAACAGTTTGGTCATTATCCACAACACCATCTGGAAGGAGCACACCATCTTGTCCGTGGGTGGTATATGGGTCTAATGCCAAGTCGGCTATGAGCACAATATCTAGGTTGAGCCTATTGATTGCCGCTGCCGTACGGTAGACTAAACTATCCGGGTTGAGAATCTCACTGCCAGAACCATCTTTTTTCTGAGGGTCAATTTTAGGAAAAAGGGCAAATGCACGAATCCCCATCTGGCGCCATTCCCTAACTTTTTCCTCTATCCCCACCGCTGGCCATCTAAAGACTCCAGGCATTGAGGAAATTTCAGATGGCGAGGTTTCTTCAGTAACAAATACAGGTAAAACAAAATCTGAGGCGGTCAGTTGGCATTCTTCAACAAGCGCACGAATAGCTGAGCTAGATCGTAGCCTGCGTGGGCGATAAGGAAGCTGGTATGTCATGGTAAAATCAGGATATGTTCGACATCATGAATCTAATAAAGATGATTTCTGGATTTATAGATTTCGCAAACTTAATAAGAATTTAATGTGCAAACGCTAAACCAAACCGAGCTAATACTTGCATTGATTCTGCTAATCGGTGCAGTTACTTCTTTTGCATTAGAAAAAATCAAGATTGAAACAACGGCATTGTGCTTACTCGGTTTGGTTTTAGTTCTAACTCTGTTCGGATTAGAAAACTGGCCTAGTTTCAGTGAGTTTTTAAGCATTTTGTCAAGCGAGGCTCCTTTAGCTATTATTGCAATGTTTATTGTTAGCAGTGCCTTGAGTAAACAGGGGGTAATTGAAAGGCTAACCTTAAGCCTACAGAAGCTTACTTTCGTGGGCTTTAGCCCATTTATGCTATTGCTTTTAACCGCAGTGGCCTGTCTTTCGGCTTTTATTAATAACACCCCAGTGGTTGTAATTTTGTTACCGGTTGCCATAAGCCTGTCACGAATTCTGGGGGTTGCCTCCTCTAAATTATTAATCCCAATTTCTTATGCATCTATATTTGGCGGATGTTGTACCCTAATTGGCACAAGCACAAACATCCTTGCCAGTGGATTTATGTCCTCATCGAAATACTATCCAGATATGGGCTCAATGGGGATGTTTGAGTTAACCAAAATAGGCTTTCCTTTGATGATTTTAGGGATCTTATTCCTTGTTTTTTTTGGGAAAAAACTTCTACCAGAAAGAGAAGCACTCAGTAAAATCCTTGCTGATATAGACAGAAAAGAATTTGTGACCGAAGCCTTGGTGATAAAAAACTCTCCTATGATAGGCCAAATGGTCAAGGAAGCTACCATATCAAAAATCAGTGGAGTAAGATTATTGGAAGTGGTGCGCTTAGGGAACAGTCTTTCAACTCCATTATCAGAAATTAAACTGGACGAAGGAGATCGCTTAATCCTATCGTGTAAACCCCAGGGATTAATTGATGCACGCGAGGTGAATGGCTTTAAGTTTTTTGATCAAGCAGACCTTGGAATTGAAGAAATACAAACCTCAGAAGCAATCATGGTAGAGGCCATGATAAAGCCAACTTCTGGATTACTTTCGCAAACCCTTTCTGAAGTAGATTTTCGCGGGTGCTTTAGTTTGACTATCGTTGCCCTACACCGAAAAGGGAAAAACCTGCGTCTAAGATTAAATCAGCTGAAGTTGGAAACAGGCGATACGCTTTTACTTCTAGGCTCGGAGGCCAGCGTGGAGAAGTTCAGGAGTTCCGGGGAGGCAGTCTTATTAGATAGATCGCCTATCTTGGTGGACAAAAAGCCAATCAAGTCATTTTTTGCGATTGGTGCCCTTTTAGCGATCATTGCCATTGCATCCTTGGGAATTATGCCTCTATGCACTGTAGCATTACTGGGGGCAGGCTTTTTGATTCTGAGCAATTCAATAAATTTAAGAGAAGCCGTTCGTTCGGTTGAATGGAATCTCCTGCTCCTTATTTACTCGATGCTTGCCCTTGGTTTGGTCATGGAAAAAAGTGGCGGTTCTGCGTTGTTGGCAGATTTTATAAAAGTAATCTGCACCTCTGGCTTAAGTCAAGAATGGCAGGTAATCGGGGCAATTATCGTCCTCTATCTTTTCACCGCTTTCTTAACGGAACTCCTCTCTAATAATGCAACCATAGCGATTATGACGCCCGTTGCACTTATGGTTGCTTTTCAATTTGGATTAGAGGCAGAAGATGCAAGGGCCTTTGTCTTAACCTGCTGTATAGCTGCCTCTGCTAGCTTTATGACCCCAATAGGATATCAAACGAATACATTCGTTTATACTGTGGGTGGATACAGGTTTAAGGATTTTTTAAAATTTGGCATATGGCCCATGGCGATTTATTTTTTTGGGACTGTTTCAATGGTCGGATTTCTTTGGAATTTCTTTCCATAATACAATTTTAATTAATTTTACTTATTGAAAAAAGGAAAATTATAGCCTGAATTTAGTGTGATCCTTGGGGAATTTGCAAACGCCATACTGCTTAAAAGCCAAAAATAAAAAGTCCTTAAACCAAGAAACATTAAGGATTTACAATCTCACAATTCTTTGACGGACAAAAAATCTTGAAATAAATGAAGGGACAGTAATTAGAGTATTTTGTATAAATCTGATTATTAGTGATTTACAAAACAAAAGCGAATCCTGTAAAACCAGATTGAAAATCTTACTTGGATTCACCCAATGGAGCTCAAAAAGCTAATTAGCTACTTGACCAAAAGCAGGATTCTTAACAGAGTAAGTTATGTTTTTATCTAGGATATTACCCCTGAAAATGCTAGTTTTAGAGAACATCGATCATAAGCCGAGCTAATGGAATTTGTGCTACATACAGAAAATTTATCATGACAGAACCCAAAACAAACGAAAATGAAACTTACGACTCCTCCCAAATACAAAAACTGGAAGGGTTGGAGGGTGTCCGAAAACGACCCGACATGTACATTGGTGACACCAATGAAAGGGGCCTTCATCATTGCGTTTTTGAAATAGTTGATAATTCGATCGATGAAGCACTTGCGGGTTTCTGTAGCGAGTTATCTGTGTGCCTACACACCGATGGATCATGTACCATTCAGGATAATGGGCGTGGAATACCAGTCGACATGCACCCCAAACATAATATGCCTGCACTGGAATTGGTCCTTACTAATCTTCACGCTGGCGGAAAGTTCGGTAAAGGTGCATATCAGGTTTCTGGTGGTCTGCATGGTGTGGGTGCAAAATGTGTAAATGCAGTATCAGAATGGTTTATTGCGGAGGTACGAAGAGACGGGAAAGTCTACCAAATGGCTTTCTCGAGAGGAAAGACCACTCAAGATCTGAAAATAATTGGAGACTCCACATCCACTGGCACTAAAGTCACCTTCATGCCTGATGAACAAATTTTTGAAGAAACCCGAGAATTTAAGTTCGAATTATTAGCTAAAAGGCTTCGGGAACTCGCCTTTTTAAATCCAGGAGTGAGAATACATTTAGATGACGAGAAACACTCGAGAAAGGAAAGCTTCTTTTTTGAGAATGGGATTACTGAATATGTGGAATACTTGAATAAAAGCAAAGTATGCCTGATAGACCAACCCATATCATTTAGGGGAGAGGCACCCCCGGAGTCAGGTGAGGGCTTAATTATTGTTGAAATCGCAATGATTTACAACGATTCATTCAATGATCAGTTGTATGCGTATGCTAATTCCATCCATAATATCGAGGGCGGAACTCACCTTTCTGGTTTTCGAACTGCACTCACCAGAGTTATCAATTCCTATGCTCGACAAAACGATTTACTGAAAGAAAAAGATCTATCCTTGACCGGAGATGATGTAAGAGAGGGGCTTACTGCGGTTGTTTCTGTCAAAGTCCCTGAGCCACGGTTTGAGGGACAAACAAAAACAAAACTATCAAATCGTGAAGTAGATGGAATCGTCCAAAAAATAGTAGGCGAAAAATTAAAACATTATTTTGAAATAACACCAGATAATGCAAAATTGATCATACAAAAAGTGATCCATGCAGCTCGTGCACGCGAGGCGGCTCGGAAAGCTAGAGAAACGGTACGAAAAGGTGCACTTTCGGGCGGTGGTCTTCCTGGAAAACTGGCCGATTGTTCCGAAAAAGACCCGTCGTTAAGTGAATTGTATATTGTGGAGGGCGATTCTGCGGGTGGCTCTGCCAAACAAGGTCGTGATCGTTTAACTCAGGCCATTCTCCCTCTAAGAGGTAAGTTACTAAATGTTGAAAAAGCAAGGTTGGATAAGGTTTTGAATAACGCAGAAATTAGAAGCCTTATCACCGCCGTTGGAACCGGCATTGGCGATCATGAAGGTGAGGGAGCCTTCGATGCAACTAAGGCACGCTACCATAAAATCATCATCATGACAGATGCGGATGTAGATGGAGCTCATATTAGAACTCTTTTGTTAACCTTCATTTTCAGGCAGATGAAGGGTTTGATTGAAAATGGATATGTGTATGTTGCGAAACCTCCCCTATACAAAATAAAAAGGCGCAAAACAGAACAGTATATCCAGGATGATTTTGAAATGAGCCAAATTCTAATTAAATTAGGATGTGAAGACATTCAACTTTGTCGAAAAGAAGACAATTTTGTTTTTCCAGAAAATGAACTAGCCGAAATTAACGCAACATTTTTAAAAATTGAAAAGATCGGCAAGAACCTTGGGCGTTATGGATTTAACTTAGATAGGTTCCTCACTCATTATGATAAAGATTTAAAGCAACTTCCAAGGTATGTTGCTCGGTTAAGAATAGGCAATGAGGATGAAATAAGGTTTCTTGCAGATATAGATGCAAAGCTTGGATTTATGAAATCCCACGGCTTAAATTTCGATGATCCTGATGTATCATTTCTTCACCGAGAAATTGAAAGGGATGGCATTAAATTATCGCAACGGATTGACATTTATGAAGTCTTTGAAACGAAAGAATTAGAAAAGTTATTAGCAAGAACCGAAGAACTTGGTCTTAGCTTTTCATTTTTTGATGCAAAGTCTGAAAACCGTGCTTTCCAACTGCTATTCTCCAACAATTCAGAAAGTGAGCCTGAGGATATACTTGGAGTTAATGATTACCTGCAAAAACTTAGGTTGATGGGGCGAAAGGGGTTGCAAATTCAAAGATATAAAGGTTTGGGAGAAATGAACCCAAAGCAGTTATTTGAGACAACAATGGATCCATCAAGAAGAACACTAATTAAGGTTGAAATTGAAGATGCAGTTGCTGCAGATCAAATATTCACAACTTTGATGGGTGAAGAAGTAGCGCCCAGAAGAATGTTTATTGAAGATAATGCATTAAATGTAAGTTTTTTGGACGCTTAATTATACAAGTTTAATAACTTTAATTATGAAAGAAAATATTAGCGATATTATGCAAAAAGCGTACATCGATTATTCGATGTCAGTTATTGTAAGTAGAGCATTGCCCGATGTTAGGGATGGCTTTAAGCCTGTCCAACGACGCGTTTTGTATGCAATGTTGAGGGAGGGGTTACTTCATAATCGTCCTTATGACAAGTGTGCAGGTGTTGTAGGGGAAGTACTTAAAAATTACCATCCACATGGCGATAGTTCCGTTTATGATACTCTAGTTAGAATGGCCCAACCTTGGGTTATGAGATATCCATTAGTTGATGGGCAGGGAAATTTTGGTTCTGTGGATGGTGATTCTGCCGCTGCTTACAGATATACCGAATGTAAACTTACAAAGCTTTCAGAAGAACTTCTCAAAGATATTGATGAAGATACAGTTGATTTCGCCCCAAACTATAAAGAAAGCTCAACTGAACCAACTGTTTTACCATCTGCCCTGCCAACCCTTCTTATGAATGGCTCTACTGGCATAGCAGTTGGTATGGCAACAAACATACCTCCACACAATTTAGGTGAACTTATTGATGCGGTTTGTGCAGTTATTGATCAACCAGATATATCAATAGATGAAATAATGCACATTCTCCCTGGTCCCGATTTTCCATCAGGCGGAAGTATTTCAGGTAAATCAGGCATCGAATCTTACATGAAAACAGGTCGTGGCATTGTGCGCATGCGAGGTGCGTTGGAGATCGAAGACTTACCTAATGGAAAGCAGCAACTGGTAATTACTCACATCCCCTACAATGTCAATCGGGCAACTTTAGTAACTCGAATCGCAGATCTCGTAAAAGAAAAAATACTCGATGGAGTAAGCGATCTTCGTGATGAATCTACTGAAACGACCCGTATTGTGGTTGAATTAAAACTTGGTCAAATCGAAAGAGTAACTATTAATAAGCTATTTAAGCTCACCGCACTTGAAAGCAGTTTTGGTGTTATATTGCTTGCGCTCGATCGTCTTAGACCTAGGCAATTGAATATTAAAGAAGCGATACTTTGCTACATCGAGCATCGTAGAAATGTTACTTTGAGAAGAACTCAATTTAGATTAAGAAAAGCTGAAGATAGAGCTCATATTTTAGAGGGCTATAAAATTGCACTAGACAATTTAGATGAATTTGTGCGCATAATTCGTGCTTCTTCTAATAGGCAAGAAGCTAAAGATAAATTAATGGCTCAATTTACACTTAGCGAAAGACAAACTAACGCTATTTTAGATTTACGATTATATCAATTGACCGGAATGGAGCGTGAAAAAATAGACGCTGAATATGCGGAGTTAATGACTATAATTGATGAGCTTAGAAATATCATAGACAACGAAGATGTTCTCTTAGATTTAATCAAAAACGAAATTAATAATCTCAAAGAAATTTACGCGGACAAAAGAAGATGTGAAATTTCAGAATTTGAGTCCGATGTCCGTATGGAGGATTTAATCCCTAATGATGGATGTGTTATAACTGTTACCAAAACAGGTTTTATCAAACGAACTTCAGTTGAGGAATTCAGAGTTCAGAACAGAGGCGGGAAGGGAGTTATTGGAAGTGGTCAAAAAGATGAAGATCCGATAGACATTCTTCATACATGCAATGCCCATGACACACTCATGTTTATCATGAACAATGGCAGAATTTATGTTGAAAAGACTTACGAAATACCGGAAGCCTCCAGAACTTCAAAGGGGAGAAACATTATCAACCTTTTTGAAATGCAAAAGGATGAAAAAATTGCTGCTGTATTGATTATCGACAGTTTTGAATCCGAAGACTCAATAGTTTTATGTACCCAAAAAGGCGTAGTTAAAAAGAGTTTAATCAGAGATTACCGAAACCATCGTAAAGGCGGTATAATTGGCATTAGAATAGATGAAGGAGATCGAGTCTTAAAGGCCATGGTTGCCAAACCTCAAGACCATCTCATTATCCTAACACAGAACGGAAAAGGACTGCGTTTTTCCTGTAATCAACTCAGAGATCAAGGCAGGGCAACTCGTGGTGTAAGGGGTATTCGTCTAAAGTCATCCGATAAGGTTGTAAATATGTTGGTTGTGGATGACTCCAGACTCCTGCTTATTTGTGGGCGCAATGGTCTTGGTATAAGAACGAGATTTGCCTCATTCCTTCCAAACGGTGGTGCAGAGGGAATCGAAGACACTTCTCCACGAAAACGGGGAGGACAAGGGGTAACTGCCATGAACACAGATGCAGTTTGTGATGCACTCAGTGTTGCCCAAGACAGTGAAATTTTATTGCTTACCAAAAAGGGGCAAGCCGTCAGGTGTAAAGTTACTGAAATTCGCGAAACCAATCGTGGATCGAAAGGCGTCAAGTTGATTGGGCTAGCAGACCGCGATCATTTAGTTGGTGTTTCAGAAGTTGTAAAGTTAGACGAAGATCTCTCATCAGATGATGAAACACCTGAGGGCGAGAAGGAGCCAGATATGGATCAGGTATTAACCCAAGAAGAGGTTTAAATTTACCGAATTTTTTAAACGTTTGATTAATAAGAATGTTACCACGCAATCAAACATAGATTGGTGGTAGCTTTTCATAGTACGTAAGCACAAACTTTGTGCTACTTTTTCAATGTCATTAACCAATAAAAACTTTTCACCTAGCGATTGCAGATTGTAGTCACCCAGGTCTGGATAAAGCATTCTATAAATTTTAAGAGTATCAATCCAAGGGCCCCAACTCAATTCTCTTCTTCCCATCCCTAGTGAAGGTCTGTAGGGTGCGTGCTCTTTAATGAGATTTCGTTCTACATTGGCGTTGTGTGCAACCCAATAATCTATATCAACATCTAAATTATTCTCGATCAACCAGTCAAAGAATTTACCATCGGATGGAAGGAACTCACCATGCTTAATAACTTCAAAATCCTCAAAATCGATAAATGATGCTTGCTGGATCCCCGTCTTTCTTGACCCCTCAAAATCAATAACTCGACCTTTAATAAGCTGAAATGATTTCATTTGAGGATTTTTCTAATTTTTGTGTAGAAGCTACAGAATTCATTGCAGGTAAATTACAGGATGCAATTGAGCCTGCGGAATTTTTATTTAAGGAAGACGGAACTGAAGTTTCAACATCCGATTTTTTCATTGAAGACCATTTGAGGACATTAATATGCAAAGAATTCCCTGAGCATGGAATTTTAGGCGAGGAAAGAGATCCCATAAACCCGGATGCAAGTTACAAATGGATCATTGACCCAATTGATGGCACCTATGGATTTATCCGTGGGGTTCCACTTTTTGGCACTCTTGTCGGACTCATCTATAATAATGAGCCTATGTATGGTTTCCTTCGCATCCCAAAGTTATCCAATGTTTGGCTTTCAGGAAATGGTTCCACTGCACTACTGAACGGGAAGGAAATCTACGCAAACTCTTTTACAAATTGGAGTAAGTCGCTCATATTAACAACAGACCAACAAACCATTGAAAATTCTCCTGTGGGAAAGCTTTGGAAAACAGCGCTCAGATTTGGGGCGACTGCCAGGACATGGGGAGATTGCTTCGGCTACTATCTGCTTTGTACGGGAAAGGCTGAGATAATGGCGGATACCTGTTTGAAGCCCTGCGACATTTTGCCACTCATACCTATCCTCAAAGGTGCAGGGTTAGAGGTGCACAAAATAGGATGTTTGGATTACAGCCATGTAATTGCCTGTAAAAAAGGCGTATTTGATCAACTGCAGTAAAATCAGTAAAAATGGAGCGGGCGAAGGGATTCGAACCCTCGACATCCACCTTGGCAAGGTGGTGCTCTACCAACTGAGCTACGCCCGCGAAAGGAAATTCTATTATCGAATCAACCAAATAATTTCAAGCTCAATCGGTCTCTGCAGCGACTTAGTCTTTTCTTGACAGGTCTAATAATTGATCTATTTTAATTCCTTTTCTCACAAATTTAACCCCCATGATTTTCCGCCCATGTAGCTCAGTCGGTAGAGCGCGTCCTTGGTAAGGACGAGGTCGGCGGTTCAAATCCGCTCGTGGGCTCCATCACACATCATTATAACAAGTCAAACCAATGGCCAAAGAACAGTTCCAACGCACTAAACCTCACGTAAATGTCGGTACCATCGGTCACGTCGACCATGGTAAAACAACGCTCACCACTGCTATCCTGCACGCACAAGCTAGAAAAGGATTAGCAGAGGTTAAAACATATGCAGATATTGCTAAAGGTGGAACCGTACGCGATGCATCCAAGATCGTTACCATAGCAGTCTCCCATGTTGAGTATGAGTCCGACAACCGTCACTACGCTCATGTAGACTGTCCTGGCCACGCTGACTTTGTTAAAAATATGATAACTGGTGCAGCCCAAATGGATGGAGCAATTCTTGTGGTAGATGCCACTACAGGACCAATGCCCCAAACCAGAGAGCACATTTTACTTGCCCGCCAAGTCGATGTACCAAACCTGGTGGTTTTCCTTAATAAATGCGATCTGATGACTGGGGATGATGAAGAACTTCTCGAACTTGTCGATATGGAGATCCGTGATTTATTAAGCAAATACGAATTCGATGGTGACAACGCCCAAATTATTCGTGGTTCTGCTACTAAAGCTTTGGAAAACGACGAAAGTGATTTAGGTCTTGGTGCGATCCAAAAGCTCATGGAGGCGATAGACACTCAAATTGAGGAGCCTGTTCGTGACACTGACAAGCCATTTTTGATGTCCATTGAAGATGTTTTTTCGATCACTGGTCGTGGAACTGTTGCAACAGGGCGGATCGAACGCGGCGTGATTAAAGTTGGGGAAGAAGTTGAAATTGTCGGGCTTGGTGATTCGAAGAAAACCACTTGTACTGGTGTCGAAATGTTTCGTAAAGAACTCGGGCAAGGTCAAGCTGGCGACAATGTGGGAATTCTTGTTCGCGGAATTGAGAAAGATGAGATCCAAAGAGGTCATGTTCTTGCCAAACCCGGAAGTATTAAGCCTCATACTAAAGCAAAAGCACAAATTTATGTTTTGAATAAAGAGGAAGGAGGAAGGCATACACCTTTCTTTAAAGGCTATCGCCCGCAATTCTTTTTCGGAACAGCCGACGTAACTGGAATAGTCGAACTTCCCGATGGTGTTGAAATGGTCATGCCCGGAGACAACCTTGCGGTAAATATTGAATTGCAAAAAGCCATTGCAATGGAGCCCGGCCAACGTTTCGCAATCCGTGAAGGAGGCAAAACGATAGGTGCGGGAAATATTTCCGAAATCGTATAATAAGTTCGTCACCCATTTGGTTGCGTTGGGAGAATAGCTCAATTGGTAGAGCACCGGTCTCCAAAACCGTAGGCTGGGGGTTCGAGTCCCTCTTCTCCCGCCATCCATATTACTTACACCACCATACCCTTGAATCCTTTTTCTAAAGTCAGAACCTTTTACAAAGAAACTACTACAGAGCTGAAGAAAGCCACTTGGCCTGATTTTGCTGAACTACGTGGATCCACCGCGGTTGTAGTTGCGGGTGTCTTTGTGCTCGGTTTTTTTATATCTGTTTCGGATTTTTCTTTATCGAACTGGATTGAGTATGCCACTCAGGTATTACGGAATTAAGGGTATTTTCATTTAATGAGCGAAACTTCTATATCTGAGCATCAGTGGTATGCCCTTCAGTGTCTCTCTAATCACGAAGACAAAGTACGGCGTTACTTGAACAAGTACAAGGAAGAGGATGAAGAGTTTGCAATTGCGCTCAAAGAAATCCTTGTTCCAATCGAGACAGTATCTGAAGTTAAAAACGGCAAAAAAATGCAGCGTGATAGAAAATTCTATCCAGGTTATGTCTTTGTAGAAATGAAGCTTTTTGATCGCCATGGCATGCTCCTCAAGGATCCTTGGTATAAAGTCAAAGAAACAGATGGGGTGATAAATTTTATCGGTAAAGACAACCCTACCCCATTGGCTGATCATGAGATTGGCAGAATTCTTAAGCAAGTTCATGATGCAGCCGGCAAGGAGGTACCAAAAGTACAATTTACGGTTGGTGAAGTTGTTAAAATTTTGGATGGTCCGTTTTTAAATCTTACCGGAGAGATTGATGAAATTGATGCCGCAAAAGGAACCCTCAAGGTTTCAGTATCTATCTTTGGGAGATTTACTCCAGTTGAATTGGAATTTTGGCAAGTTGAAAAAGCGGAAGAAGAATAAATATTATGTCTAAGAAAGCTGTCGGTTTAATTAAGTTACAACTTCCTGCCGGAGCGGCAAATCCTGCCCCACCTGTAGGTCCCGCACTTGGTGCACAGGGCGTTAATATCATGGGATTTTGTAAGGAGTTCAACGCCAAGACTAAAGACCAAGCGGGTCTAATTCTTCCTGTTGTCATTACGGTATATGCTGACCGTTCTTTTAGTTTTATTTTAAAATCTCCTCCCGCCTCTGTTCTCCTTAAGAAAGCCGCGGGTTTGGCCAAGGGATCAGCTGTGCCTAATCTAGACAAGGTGGGCAAAGTTACCAAAGATCAGGTCCTTGACATCGTTAAAACCAAGAAGGAGGACTTAAATGCCAACAGCGATGAGGCCGCATGCCGGATTATTGAAGGTACAGCTCGCAGTATGGGAATTGAAGTAATCTAATAATTTTATGAAAATTCGAAGTAAGCGTTACAAAGGTGCAGTGAGTAAAAAATCGTCCTCAGAGTCTTATACCATCAACACAGCCATAGATCTTTTGAATAATTTCGAAGCGGCTAAATTCGATGAATCAGTGGAGGTTTCTATTTCCTTAGGAGTTGACCCAAAGCAGAGCTCCCAAGCAGTTCGTGGCACAGTCAATTTACCACATGGTAGCGGAAAAGAGGTCAAGGTATTGGTTTTTACTGATTCTCCTGAGGAGGCAATCGCGGCGGGTGCAGACTTTGCAGGACTTGAAGATCTTATTAAAAAGGTCAAAGACGGTTGGGTAGATTTTGATGTAGCCCTTTCCACCACCAATGCAATGAAGGAAGTTAGATCAGTTGCACGTGTTTTGGGTCCGCGTGGTCTTATGCCCACCCCCAAAGCTGGAACGGTTACTGATGATCTTGCTTCGGCGATCACTGAAGTTAAATCTGGTCGTGTAGAATTCAAAATGGACAAAACTGGTGCAATGTCCGTACTTGTTGGTAAGCGTTCCTTCGAATCCAGCAAGTTAGTTGAAAATACCGAAGCTGCCCTCGAGGCTGTTAATGCGGCTAGACCTGAAGGCTTCAAAGGCCGGTTTATTAAGCGTATTCACATTAGCAGTACCATGAGCCCTAGTTTATTGTTAGATTTAAACTAATCTTTTAATTTTAAAAATTTACCATGAGACCTGAAAAAAAATATCTTATCAGAGAAGCCAGTAAGCATTTAGAGAAATCCTCCTATTTCTTCCTCACGGATTACAAAGGAATAAACTCAGAACAAACTTCTGATCTGAGATCGAAACTTGCCGAGAGAGGTGCGGAGTTTCATGTCGTCAAAAATTCATCCCTACAATTAGCCGCGAAGGAAAAAAACCTTCCTGATTTCTCCAACCTTTTAAACGGTCACACTGCTATTGTAATTGGTGGAGATGATGCGTCTGGAGTTGCAAAAGATTTAGGAAAGTATTTCAAATCTACAGAGAAGGTTGAGGTCAAAGGCGGTATATTGGGAGATCGCATACTTTCCGCTGCTGATGTTCAACAACTATCTAAATTACCCAGTTTGGAAATCATTCGTGCACAACTTCTATCACTCCTTAATACCCCTGCTACGCAAATGGTCTCTATCCTAAATCGTCCTGCCCAATCTTTTCTTAACGTACTTCAAGCCAAGGCAAAAGAAACCAACTAATTTCGGATCTTCCTTAAAAGATCCAATTCACCCATCAACCGTTAACCACCAACCTAGAAGATATTAGGAGCAACGCTCTTAAACGCCGAAATGGTACTAATGCTATTCAGGCAAGGAGGTAACCAATTATGTCAGATATAACTAAAGAACAAGTAATCGATTGGCTTAGTGGCCAATCAGTCATTGAAATTGCCGATCTCGTAAAAGAGCTCGAAGATAAATGGGGCGTCAGTGCGGCAGCACCTGCAGCCGTTGCCGTTGCAGCACCTGCAGCTGGTGACAGCGATGCTGGCCCTGCAGAGGAAAAATCAGAATTTGATGTTATTCTCTCCGAGTTTGGCGGGAATAAGATTGCTGTAATTAAAGAAGTTCGTGGAATTACTGGCCTTGGACTCAAAGAGGCAAAGGAGCTTGTTGAGGGAGCACCTAAACCCGTTAAAGAAGGTGTCTCTAAAGAAGAAGCTGAAGAAGTAGCAAAGAAGCTTGAAGCTGCTGGTGCAAAAGCAGAAATCAAGTAATGCTCATTTTGATTTAAATTCTTTCGATAAGCCGTCCGGTCTATTGCCGGCGGCTTTTCCGTTTATATTACCTCCACACACCTCTTCACCATCCCCTCGCTAATCATGGAATACACGAAAAGACAAAACTTCGGAAAATTGCAGGAAGTAATCGACCCGCCCAATCTTATTCAAAATCAAGTTGATTCTTTTGATCATTTTCTTCAAAGGGATGTACCTTCTACCCATCGCCAACATGACGGTCTGGAAGCAGTATTTCGTGAGATATTTCCAATTCTTAGCTATGATGAAAAGTCTAGGTTAGAGTATGTTAGTTATTCTATCGGCGAATCCAAACTTTCTGAAGTAGAGTGCATTGATCAAAAATGTACCTACTCTGCACCTCTTCAGGTAAAGCTTCGCCTTAGGTTAGAGGTAGAAGGGCAAAACAAGCCTTTTTACAGCGAAGAAGAAATCTTCATGGGCGAATTGCCTATTATTACGGAAAGAGGATCCTTTATAATAAACGGCGCTGAGCGAGTGGTTGTTAGTCAATTACACCGCTCACCAGGGGTCAGTTTTGAGGAATCGATACACACAAGTGGAAAAACCTTGCACGGTTTTCGCATTATTCCAGATCGCGGTACATGGATTGAGGCTCAATTTGACCAACATGAGTTGCTCTATGTCTACTTGGACAGAAGAAGGCGTCGCCGCAAATTTCTTATTACTACTTTTCTTCGTGCCTTGATGGATTGGGATCCTGAGAAAGACAAGGATTCCGACCAAAAGATTATTGATCTTTTTTACGATATAGAAACGCTCTCCATTGAGGATCTTATCAATAAAGAAAATGTTTCAAATTATGTTTTGGTGGAGCCTATGTTTGACCGTGCCAAAGGAGTGGTTTTGGCAAAAGCGTTCGAACCTCTTACTAAAACCTATCTTCGTGCGTTTGTAAAAGCGGGCGAAAAAACACTTCGTGCAATAGACACAAGCGTTGATGATGGCGCAATCATTCGTTGCCTTAAGAAAGATACTTCCAAAAATAAAGAGGAAGCTCTCAAGGAAATTTACAAAAAGTTAAGACCCGGGGAACCACCTCACAAAGCAAATGCTGAGGCCCTGATAAACCGCCTGTTTATCGATTCAAAACGGTATGACCTGGCAAAAGTAGGGAGGCATATGCTCAACCTTAAGTTAGGTTTGGATACCCCCTTAGATGTCCGAGTTACAACGGTGGAAGATTTGGTAGCAGCGACAAGAAGACTCACTGATCTAAAGCGCGGTAAAACTGACGAACAGATGGCTCGCGAAGATGCTGGGTCAATTTTTGATATGGGTATTGACGACATTGACCACCTTGGAAATCGTCGTGTCCGAACAGTCGGTGAGCTCTTAGCCAATGTTTGCCGCAGTGGATTAGCCCGCACAGAAAGGGTTGTTCGAGAAAGAATGACCTTATATGATCAAGGTGTTGAAAGCCTCTCTCCTGGTAAACTGATTAATCCAAAAGCTTTGACAACTGTCATCAGGGACTTCTTTGCCAGAAGTCAGCTAAGTCAGTTTATGGATCAAATCAATCCTTTGGCGGAGATGACTCATAAAAGAAGGCTTTCTGCCTTAGGACCCGGCGGTCTTAATCGCGAAAGAGCAGGTTTTGAGGTTCGGGATGTTCATCCAACTCATTACGGAAGAATTTGCCCCATTGAGACACCAGAAGGTCCCAATATTGGATTGATCAATACCCTTTCAACTTACGCTAAAATTGATCAATTTGGATTCCTCCAGTCACCTTATCACAAAGTTACTGAAGGCGTGGTTGATAAAAACCCCAAGAATGTAGTATACCTTAATGCTTTTGAGGAAGAAAAATACATCATTGCTCAGGCAAATAGTGAGATTGATCCCGACTCCTTAAAGTTAAAAGGCAGACCCACCTGTCGTTACCGCGACCAAGTGCAAGAGTACGAGCCTGAAGATATAAATTTTATGGATGTTTCCCCCAAACAGGTTGTTTCTGTTGCGGCCGGATTAATCCCTTTTATCGAGCATGACGATGCGAACCGTGCACTCATGGGTGCAAACATGCAACGCCAAGCCGTACCACTTTTGCAGACTGAATCCCCTTTTGTTGGTACTGGAATTGAAAGCAAGGTTGCTCAAGATTCCAAAACGGTGACCATTTCTGAATCAGAGGGAGTGGTAGCAATTGCAGATGGAAACCGTATTGTTGTTTCGGACGACGGAACCCTACCTCCACGCTTTCTAAAAGAACCTCGCAGTGATCACAAGCGTGGTATCTATTGTTATGACCTCCGGAAGTTTCTTAGGTCAAATGCTGGTACTTGTTTCAATCAAAAACCTATAGTTCGAAAGGGCGATAAAGTTAAACTTGGACAGGCCCTTGCGGATGGAGCCAGTACTGACAAAGGAGAACTCGCCATAGGTCGGAACATCCTCGTAGCATTCATGCCTTGGAAAGGCTACAATTTTGAAGATGCTATCCTTATTTCTGAAAAAATAGTAAAGGACGATATTTACACTTCGATTCACATTGAAGAGTTTGAGGTTACAGCCAGAGATACAAAATTAGGGCCTGAGGAAATTACGAGGGATATACCAAATGCTGGCGAAGAGGCACTCCGAAACCTAGACCACCTCGGAATTGTCAGAATCGGAGCTGAAGTTAAACCGGGTGATATATTAGTTGGTAAAATTACTCCTAAAAGTGAGACTGACCTTGCACCAGAAGAGAAGTTGCTTCGGGCCATTTTTGGAGAAAAAGCAGCAGATGTGAAAGACAGCTCCCTTCGAGTTCCTTCCGGAACTCAAGGAATTGTTATGGACATCAAGGTATCCAGTAGAACCGATGCCGAACAAGAGAAATTATCTCCTTCTGATTTCCGTCGCCAGATGAAACAGATTAAGGAAGATTACCGAAACCAAACTGAAGACCTTAGGGCACAACTTACCGAGTCGCTGTCCAACATCCTCTTAGGGGAAAAAATCCCACTGAATGTTACTAATTCTGAAACCGGCGACATCATTATTCCTGCAAACCGGAAGATTACGAAAACACTCCTTCGTAGATTAGCCTCGGTTCACCAGTTTATTGATATTCCGCCATCACCAGTAAGAATTAAAGTATTTGAAATCATTGAAAGTTATGAGTCGAAATTTCAGGATCTCGAGGACGATAAAGATCGTAAGATGGAGGCAATCGAGCACGGTGATTCAATTGACCAGGGAGCGATAAAAAATGTTCGTGTGTTTATAGCCAAGAAACAAAAGATGCGTGTTGGTGATAAAATGGCTGGGCGTCACGGAAATAAAGGTGTTGTTGCCAAAATTGTGCCTGAGGAAGACATGCCATTTCTTCCAGACGGTACACCCATTCAAATATGCTTAAATCCTCTTGGCGTTCCTAGCCGTATGAATGTGGGTCAAGTTTTGGAAACCCACTTAGGTTGGGCTTGTAATAAGCTTGGACTCAAAGTAGCTACGCCAATTTTTGACGGAATCCCTGAGACTAAAATCCAGGAGTATCTCAAAGAGGCTGGTTTGCCAGAAAATGGAAAAACTATTCTCTATGACGGCTGTACAGGAGAGGCATTCTATCAGCGTATTGTTGTCGGATATATGTACATGCTGAAGCTCAACCACTTGGTAACCAGCAAAATTCACGCTCGGGCGGTTGGTCCATACAGTTTGATAACTCAACAACCTCTCGGCGGAAAAGCCCAATACGGGGGACAAAGGTTTGGAGAGATGGAAGTTTGGGCGCTCGAGGCATATGGGGCGGCTTACACCCTGCAAGAGATTCTTACCGTAAAATCAGACGATGTTCTTGGAAGAACAAAAATTTACGAATCTTTAGTCAAGGGTGATAATTCACTTCAGGCAGGGACCCCTCAATCTTTTAATGTTTTAATGAAAGAGATGCAGAGCCTTTGCCTCGATGTACGCGTACGCGGAGAAGAAGGATTGTAATTATCAAGATTCCTAAATCAAAAACATTAATTTTAAGCATAATATTATGAGCGTAGAAGCATTAAACGAAGCACTAGGAGTAGATATTGGCCCAATGGATCGCGTATCCATAACTGTCGCAGACCCTGATATCATTCGTTCATGGTCAAAGGGAGAAGTTAAAAATCCCGAAACAATAAACTACAGGACTTTTAAGCCGGAACCGGGCGGCTTGTTTTGCCAAAAGATTTTTGGGCCAGTTCGTGACTATGAGTGTGCCTGCGGTAAATACAAAAGAATTAAGTACAAAGGTGTCGTATGTGATCGCTGTGGTGTTGAGGTAACAGTTTCTAGGGTGCGTCGAGAGCGCATGGGTCACATCGAGCTCGCTGTGCCTGTTTCACACATCTGGTTTTTAAAGAGTATGCCAAGCCGGCTTGGCTTGCTGATGAACATGACTGCCAAAAGCTTGGAGCGGGTGCTATATTATGAACAATATTTAGTAACAGACCCAGGTAATACTCCCTTGGAAGATCGACAATTGCTTTCCGACAAAGAGTACCGCGAGGCTCTTGACGAATATGGGGATGAGTTTGAGGCTAAAATGGGAGCTGAAGCAGTGCGTGATGTACTGGGCAGGTTGGATTTACAAGATGAATTAGATGAACTATACGATCAAATTCATGACACGAAGTCCAAGCAGATGAAGAAAAAGCTAGCCAGCCGGTTGAGGGTGGTCAAAGGCTTTCTTCAATCCGAAGCTTCCCCAGAATGGATGATCCTCGAAGCAATCCCTGTTATACCACCAGACTTGCGTCCGTTGGTTCCTCTTGAGGGTGGCCGGTTCGCAACCAGTGATCTAAATGATTTGTATCGGCGTGTGATTAACCGAAATAATCGCTTAAAAAATCTTCTGCAACTTAAGACCCCTGATGTGATCATTCATAATGAAAAAAGAATGCTACAGGAAGCAGTGGACGCATTATTTGACAACGGCAGACACGGAAGAGCAATCACTGGATCCGGGAATCGCCCCCTTAAATCTCTAAGTGATATGCTTAAGGGAAAACAAGGACGCTTCCGTCAGAATTTACTTGGTAAGCGGGTAGATTATTCTGGTCGGTCAGTGATTGTTATCGGCCCTGAACTAAAACTGCATCAATGTGGTCTGCCAAAGAAGATGGCCCTCATCCTTTTTGAACCATTTATTATCAGGAGATTAAAAGAATTGGGCTTTGTTCACACCGTCCGTGGTGCTAGAAAAATGATTGAAACCCGATCCCCTGAAGTTTGGGACATTTTGGAAGAAGTAACTAAGGGGCACCCCGTCTTGCTTAATCGTGCCCCTACCCTTCACCGCTTGTCCATTCAGGCGTTTGAGCCGGTTTTGATTGAAGGTAATGCAATCCGAGTCCACCCCTTGGTGTGCACCGCTTACAATGCTGACTTTGACGGTGACCAAATGGCGGTTCATGTACCTCTTTCAGTTGAAGCGATCATGGAAGCTAAACTTCTGATGATGGCAACTCACAACATCTTTTCCCCATCCAGTGGTAAACCTATCCTCACTCCTTCGCAGGATATTGTATTGGGCTCTTATTTCCTCACCATGAGTCCCAAGAAAGAGATGCCTGAAGATAATATTAGGCTTCCTCTCATTGCTTCATTGGAAGAAGCACTCAGTGCACTACAAGATGGTGCTTTAGCCCTTCATGATTGGATTGATCTCCAAAACCCAGACAAGGGTAAAGAAACGCATTTTGGCATCACCAGCAGGAGTGTGGTTCGGACCACTGTTGGGCGCGTTCTTTTCAATACCATATGGCCGGAAGTTCTTGGGTTTTTTAATAAGCCTGCCCTAAAAGGTGATTTGGGGGATTTAATACTTCAGACTTACCTACTAACAGGCAAAGAAAGCACCATAATTGCTTTGGATAAGCTCAAAGAAATGGGGTTTGATATGGCAACAAAAGCGGGAATCTCCATCGGTATATTCGATATGATTATTCCTGAGGAAAAGAAGGACAGAATTGCCACTGCCCGAAAAGAAATCGACAAGATTGAGGATCAATTTCGCAAAGGGATTATTACCCGTGGAGAAAGACACAACAAAATTATCGATGTATGGACTTCCGCAACCGATGATATTGCTAAAAATGTGTTTACTGCACTGGAACATAACCTTGGTAAAGATACAATTAATCCAGTCTATTTAATGATGGACTCGGGGGCTAGAGGCAATCGTCAGCAAGTTCGGCAACTATGCGGAATGCGTGGATTGATGGCCAAACCCTCTGGGGAAATCATTGAGCAGCCTATTCTTTCCTCATTCCGCGAAGGATTATCCGTATTGGAATATTTTATGTCTACGCATGGAGCTCGAAAGGGTCTTGCGGACACAGCCTTAAAAACTGCCGACGCAGGGTACCTCACCCGAAAGCTATGTGATGTAGCGATGGATTGTGTTATTGCCAAAAAAGATGATGATAGGCGTGACGGTGTGGTCAAAAAAGCAATCATGGAAGGTGACAATGAGATTGTGCCTTTGCGTGATCGTATAATTGGTCGTTATTGTGCTGAAGATATCGCCAACCCATCTAGCCCGAGCGAAATATTAGTTTCTTCTGGATCTCTTATCACTGAGCAGATTGCTGAATCATTAGATGCCTCTGGGATTACTCGTGTCAGAGTTATGTCTCCGTTGTCTAGCCGTATAAAAAACGGAATGACTTCTATGGAATACGGAATCGATCCATCTACCAATGCTCTGGTTAAACAAGGTTCAGCTATTGGTATCATTGCTGCTCAATCTATCGGTGAACCTGGTACGCAGCTTACCATGCGAACTTTCCATATTGGTGGTATTGCCAGTGCAGGTAGAGAAGACCCTGTAATACATATTAGGAAATCCGGTAAATTAAGGTTTGTGGGATTACGTCTCGTAACCTTAGCAAACGGACAGCAAGTAACCCTCAATAAAACAGGATCAATCCAAGTGCTAGATGTAGACGGGAGAATTATTGATGACTACCCAATTCCCGCTGGAGCACTCTTGCACTTTAAGGATGAGGATGAGGTTCAGGAATCAACCTTATTGGCACAATGGGACCCTTATAATATTCCAATTCTTTCAGAAAAGAAGGGAGTAATTGGTTTTGAGGATATGTTGCCCGGAGTTACGACTAAAGTAGAAAAAGACGCCTCCGGCGGAAAGTCTATGGTCGTTATCGAGCACAAGGAAGATTTAAATCCTCAAATTATTGTCAAAGATACTTCTGGTAAGGCTCTTGCGACTTATTCTGTCCCCACAGGCGCTCAAGTGGCGGTTGATGAAGGAACCAGAATTGATGCAGGTTCCATCATTGCCAAAACTCCTCGCCAAGCTTCCAAAACTCAGGATATCACTGGGGGTTTGCCTCGAGTAGCCGAATTGTTTGAGGCTCGCAGACCAAAGGAAAGTAATGTCGGGCAGATGGCTAAAATAGATGGCATAATTACTGAAGCTGGCACCCTTCGCTCGAAGAAGCGTTTATTAGTAACGAACGAGGATACTGGACAGGTCGAAGAACATCTTATTCCTCACGGAAAGCATGTGCTTGTTCAGCACGGTGATTTTGTTCACAAAGGACAGTTAATAACAGAAGGTGCAAAAGATCCACACGAGATTCTTGAAATTCTTGGACCCTCTGCAGTTCAAGAGTACCTGATAGAAGAAATTCAAAAAGTCTATCGATTACAGGGAGTTACGATCAACGATAAGCATTTGGAAGTTATTATATCTAGGATGCTTTTCAAGGTCAGGATAACAGATCCTGGTGACGCGGAATTCTTTTGGGGTGACCAAATTGACAGGTTTGCATTTCTTGACGCCAATGAATCGATTGCACAAAAGGGAGGAAAGCCTGCTGAGGCTGAACCCATCCTGCTTGGAATTACGAAAGCTTCGCTAGAGACGGACAGCTTTATATCTGCTGCGTCCTTTCAGGAAACTACAAGAGTATTAACCAACGCTGCAACTCTCGGAAAAGTGGATGACCTTAAGGGCTTCAAGGAAAATGTAATTATGGGTCATCTTATACCCGCCGGCACAGGATTACCTAAGTGGAGAAGGCTTAAAGTCGATACCTTAGGTTCTTCAAACTCGGAGACTCTTTCTGCCTGATAAATTAAAGTCATTTATGGCTTGTCATTTAACCAAATAAATCTACTTTAAATCCTTTACCCTCAAATTTGCACTATGCCTACGATAAATCAATTGGTACGAAAAAATCGTCGCCTGCAGAAAGCGAAGACTAAGTCTCCAGCCCTAAAGGCTTGCCCTTTCCGCAGGGGTGTTTGTGTACAGGTTACCACCCGAACACCGAAGAAACCTAACTCTGCAGTGCGCAAAGTTGCCAAAGTTCGTCTAACAACTGGATACGAAGTGATTGCTTATATCCCTGACGAAGGTCACAACTTACAAGAGCACAGCATTGTTTTATTGCGTGGTGGACGGGTTAAGGACTTGAATGGTGTTCGTTACCATATTGTGAGAGGAACTTTGGATTGCCAAGGTGTAGAAAAAAGACGCCGCAGTAGATCAAAGTACGGCGTGAAAAAACCTAAAAGCTGATTTTTTATGTCCCGTCGTCGTCAAGCAACCAAACGTCAAGTCCTTCCTGACCCTCGTCATGGAAGTCCTTTAATTAGTTCTCTAATCAATATCGTAATGGTTAGTGGAAAAAAGTCTGTCGCTCAACGAGTTGTTTATTCTGCAATTGAAAAGATGGCAGAAAAACTCGAAAAGGGAAATCCCGTCGATCTTGTTTTAGGTGCACTAGAAAATATACGCCCCAAAATTGAGGTTAAGAGCCGAAGAGTGGGTGGTGCAACCTATCAAGTCCCTATCGAGGTTGCGTTTGAACGGCAACAAAGTTTAGCGTTTCGCTGGGTTGTTAACGCGGCAACATCTAGAAAGGGTACTCCAATGGCCGAGGCTCTTGCGGGAGAGTTGATTGATGCTTACAACAATACGGGTTCTGTTGTTAAGAAGCGTGAGGAAACTCACAAGATGGCTCAAGCGAATCGGGCATTTGCTCATTTGCGCTGGTAATTTTTTGTAACTATGACCGCTGTTTTAGAGACCTCCTCTGCTAATTCTTCGAAGAGAAAGACAATTCTTGAGCATACTCGCAACATTGGAATTGCCGCTCATATTGATGCAGGTAAGACGACTTGTACTGAACGTGTTTTGTTCTACTCTGGTGTTGTTCACAAAATTGGCGAAGTTCATGAAGGTAGTGCTACCACCGATTGGATGGAGCAAGAAAGAGAACGTGGAATAACCATAACTTCCGCAGCCATTTCTTGCGGATGGACTACGTCAGAAGGTCCTTATGCTGGTATCGACCACCGCATTAATATCATCGATACCCCCGGTCACGTTGATTTTACTGCTGAAGTTGAGCGGTCCCTAAGGGTTTTAGATGGTGCTGTTGCTGTGTTTACCTCAGTTGAAGGTGTACAGCCACAATCTGAGACTGTCTGGCGCCAAATGGATAAATACCATGTCCCCCGTTTGGCTTTTATCAACAAAATGGATCGAATGGGGTCAGATTTCCTGGCAGCCATTCAAACCATGCGTGACAAGCTTGGAGCAAATGCCCATCCATTGTTTTTGGCAATTGGAGCAGAGGAGAATTTCAAAGGTCTCATCGACTTAGTTAAGGAAGTTGCTTATGTGTATGATGATACTGACGAAAGTGGTGTAAAGTTTGACACGGTCGATATTCCAGCTGATTACCATGACCAAGCCAGTCAGTATCGTGAGTCTTTAATTGAAGCGGTTTCAGACTTTGACGATGATATCGCCTCCAAGTATCTAGAGGGTGAAGAAATTTCTGAAGATGAGCTCCGTCTTGCTATTCGTAAGGCGACAGTATCCATCAAGTTTGTAGGTGTCATTCCCGGAAGTGCGTTCAAGAATAAAGGCGTCCAAATGCTAATGGATGCCGTCGTAAATTACCTTCCTTCACCTTTAGATCTTCCACCGATGAAAGGTGAGGACTCGGATGAAAATCCAGTTGAAGTGCGACCTAATGATTCAAGCAAGGTTGCTGGTCTCGCTTTTAAGCTAATGACCGACCCTTATGTTGGTAAGCTTGTTTTCTATCGTGTATACCAAGGAACTTTGGAGAAGGGCTCTACTCTTTACAACCCACGCACTCGCAAATCCGAACGGGTTTCCCGTTTGATGATCATGAAAGCGGATGCACGTGAAGATATAGAAGTGGCTTACTCGGGAGACATTTGTGCATTAATTGGTGTCAAGGATGTGGTAACTGGTGATACCCTTTGCGAGAAATCATTAGATTTACGCCTTGAACCCCCTACTTTCCCTGAACCGGTCATCTCTATGTCTATTGAGCCTGCCACCAAAGCAGATCAAGAGAAGATGTCGATCGGGTTGCAAAGACTTGCTGAAGAAGATCCAACATTTGGATTATCCACGAACGAAGAGACCGGACAAACTATCATCGCTGGAATGGGTGAATTGCACCTCGATATCATTCGCGATCGTTTGTTCCGCGAGTTCAAGGTTCAAGCTACTGCAGGAAAACCTCAAATAGCATACCGAGAAACCATTACCTCTTCGGCGGACGGAGTTGGTAAGTTTGTACGCCAATCTGGTGGACGAGGCCAGTATGGTCATGCGGTAATCCAAATTGAGTCACTTGAAAAAGGAAAAGGTATAGAACTCGAAAATAAGATAGTAGGAGGCGCCATACCTAAGGAGTTTATCAAACCAACACTCGAAGGCATCAAAGAAGCTTCCCGAGGTGGTGTTATTGCTGGTTTTCCAGTTATCGATTTTAAGGTATCTTTGGTCGATGGATCTTTTCATGATGTGGACTCATCCGAAATGGCGTTCAAAATGGCTGGTATTTTTGCCTTTAAAGATGCGATGCAGAAAGCCGCCCCCATTCTGCTTGAGCCAATCATGAAGGTTGAAGTTTCCACCCCTGAGGAGTATCAAGGTGAATTGATGGGAGACTTAAATCGCCGCCGTGGACAGATTCAGGGTATGGAAAGTAGAGGAAAAGTCTGCATTATCGATGCGTTTGTACCGTTAGAAAACATGTTTGGTTATTCCACTGATATGAGATCATTGTCATCAGGCCGTGCAGACTATTCAATGACTCCTTCTCACTTCGATCAAGTACCCCAGAACTTGGTACAAAATATAGTGGAAACATCTTCCCGTGAACCTGCTAGAAGCTAAATTATGAACGGACACAAAATACGCATCAAACTTAAAGGCTTCGACTACCGTGTCATTGACCAATCAGCTTCTGACATTGTTGATACAGCAAAGCGGACAGGAGCTCGAGTTGCGGGACCTATCCCTATGCCTACTAGAATTGAGAGATATACTGTGAATCGGTCCCCTCATGTTGATAAAAAGTCAATGGATCAGTTTGAACTTCGTACACATAAAAGACTCATAGATATCATTGAACCCACAGTACAGACGGTAGATGAGTTGAAGAAACTTAATCTGCCGGCCGGTGTTGAAATCAACATCAATGTATAATTCTTTTTAAATTACCTTACCCACTTAAATCACAAACCCCACTTTAAAGCAGGTTCAAAAGCTGTTTTCGCCTGCCGCTTAAAGAATGAAATTAGAACTTTTAGGAAAAAAACTTGGGATGTCCCAAGTCTATGATGACGACAATAATCTCGTTCCAGTAACTATTATCGAAGCTGGTCCTTGTCCGATTCTTCAAGTTAAATGCAACGGTACAGATGGATACTCTGCCGTACAGATAGGTTACAACCCCAAAGGAAAGCCTGTAAACAAGGCTAATGGTTGCATAAAAGGCCATGCAAGCAAAGCAGGCGTAGTTCCACAGCAAGTATCAAAGGAGTTTAGGCTTCCTGATGATCACAAACTCGAAATGGGAACTGTTTTAACAGTTGAAGATTTTTCGCAGATTTCCTTTGTAGATATTGTATCAACGACCAAGGGTCGTGGTTTTCAAGGTGTTGTTAAACGTTGGAATTTTGCCGGTGGTCCTGCATCACATGGCTCTATGTTTCACCGCCGTGGAGGTTCATACGGTCTGTGCCAATGGCCAGGCCGTGTGTTTAAAAACAAAAAAATGCCTGGTCACATGGGAGATGTGCAGCGCACTACTCAGAACTTGAAGATCGTTAAGACTATACCCGAAAAGAATCTGATCCTGGTTAAAGGGAGTGTCCCAGGTCACAAGGGTGCCATACTAACTGTTCGTGTAGCTAAGAAGATCAAAGTCTCTCAATAAGTACTCAAGATGAAATTTAAGTTGTATAAGTCTGATGGTTCCGGTGCCGGGGAAACGGAAATTACTGAGTTTCCATCCTTGGAAGAAGGAAAAGGTGTTGATGCTTTAAGACAGTGCATACTTGCTGTGCGTGCTAACAAGCGTCAAGGAAACGCTTCCACTAAAACTAGAGATCAGGTTTCTGGATCCGGGAAAAAGATTTATCGCCAGAAAGGTTTGGGAACTGGGCGTGCCGGTGACAAGCGAGCCATTCAACGAACAGGAGGAGGGGTGGCATTTGGGCCCAAGCCAAGATCCTACAATCAAAAGGTTAATGGCAAAGTTCGTAAACTAGCCTTAACCCGTGCCATATTTGACCAAGCCACAGAAGGATCCATTTCTTTGATCGAAGAATGGTCGGTTGCTACTCCAAAAACAAAAGAGTTTGCTGGCCTTCTTAACACGGTTGGACTCTCACGCAAAACTCTTATAATTGGAGATACAATTGATACAAATCTTGCTCTTGCTTCCCGGAATCTCCCCAAAGTTAAAATCTCCAGTGCATTAGATGTCAGTGCCATCGATGTGGTAGGTGCGGATCATGTTTTTTGCTCTGTAAAGGGGATAAAAGCATTAATTGGTAAACTGTAACTCTCCATACTTTTCTATCCATGAATGAATCAGTTAAAATTTTAAAGGAAGCACTTCTCACCGAGAAAGCAACCATGCTTTCGGCTAATCTCAACCAATATGTGTTCTCTGTCTTTCCCAAAGCAACAAGAACTAATATTAAAAATGCAGTTGAAAAGACCTTTGGGGTTAGTGTTATCAAGGTAAACACCCTCACCCAAAAGCCTAAGTCTAAAAGAGACCGTATGAGGAGGGGGAAACTTGGTCGCACCTCCCTTTCCAAAAAGGCGATTATTACTTTGAAGGCCGGCGATAGCATAGACCTTGCTTAATCAGGAGTTTAAAAATGATGGCTATTTTACAACAAAAACCTGTCACGCCAAGCGGTCGGTTTTATCTCAAAAACAAGCAGGACCTTTCCAAGAAAAGACCAGAAAGGTCTTTGACTTCTGGCCACCATAGGAAAAAGGGTAGAAACACATACGGTAGAATAACAAGCCGGCGTCGTGGTGGTGGTCACAAGCGTTTATATAGGCAAGTTGATTTTCGTCGCCCTAGACATGGTGATGTTGCTGAAGTAATTGCTTTGGAATACGACCCCAATCGTACAGCCAACATCGCATTAATTCAGTACGCCGATGGGGAGAAATCCTACATTCCTGCACCAGAAGGACTTGAAGTTGGACATACTCTTTTAAGTTCAGACAAATCAGTTGATTTCAGTGTAGGTAATATGATGCCGCTTAAGTTTATGCCGTTGGGCACAAAGGTTCATTGTGTTGAAATGTTGCCAGGTGCTGGGGCCAAGATATGTCGTTCTGCAGGAAGTTCAGCTAGGCTTATTTCAGTAGATGGTGAAGATGCTGCCCTAAAGATGCCAAGTGGAGAAATTCGACGAGTTAAATCTAACTGTTCTGCTACCGTTGGAGTCGTCGGAAATGGCAACCATCAAAAATCTACAATTGGAAAAGCTGGAAGAAACCGTTGGAAAGGCCGTCGTCCCCGCGTTCGTGGTGTAGCAATGAATCCAGTTGATCACCCAATGGGCGGTGGTGAAGGAAAAACTTCTGGTGGAGGTCATCCATCATCTCCATGGGGTCAATTATCAAAAGGATTCCCGACCCGTAAAAAATCCAAACTATCTAACTCTCAGATTATCACTCGCCGTAATGGTCGCAGGGTAAAGTAACTTTGCTATGACAAGATCTATAAAAAAAGGTTTCTTTGTTGATCCACACCTCATGAAGAAGGTTCAAAAAGCCCAAGATAATGGCGATCGTAAGCCAATTAAAACTTGGTCCCGTAGATCAACAATTACTCCTGACTTTGTTGGTTTAAACTTTACTGTACACAACGGTAAAAACTTTCTTCCCGTGTATGTAACTGAGAACATGGTTGGTCATAAGTTGGGTGAATTTTCGGCAACTAGGGCGTTTAAATCCCACAACCCCCACACACAGAAGTAAAATGGACATTAAGTCGTATTCTAAATACATGCGAATTTCTCCAAAGAAAGCACGTGAGGTTGCACGCATTTTACCAGGTCGCAAAGCAACTGAAGGTGTATCCCTCCTCAAGTATATTCCAAGGAAGGCTGCCCGTATGTTAGACAAAACACTCCGCTCCGCCATGGCCAATGCTGAGAACAATGCAAATTTGAATGCTGATGATCTTACGATCAGAGAAGCTATCGTAGAGGAGGGGCCAGCACTTAAGCGCTTCCGCCCTTGTGCCAGAGGTTCAGCTCATCCTTACAAGAAAAGAATGAGCCATCTTCGAATCACTTTAACCGACGAAAAAATTTAAGATATGGGACAGAAAGTAAATCCTATTGGTTTCCGACTTAGCGTTCGCAGAAATTGGAGTGCTCGATGGTATGCAAACAAGTTCGACTACTCCACTTTCATGGAAGAAGATAATCTCATACGTGGCTTCCTTGAAAAAAAGCTACGCTATGCATCTGTTCCCCGTATCGTAATCGAACGTGCATCTACCAGAACGCGTGTTACGATTTGGACAGCAAGGCCAGGAATCGTTATTGGCCGTAAGGGTCAAGAACTGGATTCCCTTAGGGATACTTTAAACCGTACAGTCGGTAAAGAGGTTCGCCTTGAGATTCAAGAAATCAAAAAGCCTGATCTTGTAGCCTCACTTGTTGCGGAGAGCGTAGCTCTTCAATTAGAGCGAAGAATTGCATTTCGTAGGGCAATGAAGAAAGCCGTCCAAACCACTATGTCTATGGGGGCTGAAGGCATTCGTATTCAATGTGCCGGTCGATTAGCTGGTGCGGATATAGCTCGTACCGAACAATTGCGCGAAGGCAGGGTTCCATTGCATACATTACGCGAAAATATCGATTATGGTCTTGTTGAAGCACACACGGTTTATGGCATCATTGGCATCAAATGCTGGATATGCCTGAAGGACGAAGACAAGATATTCTAAATTCCCAGTTCCATGCCTAAGTTATTACCATCTCGTACCAAGTTTCGGAAAGTTCATAAGGGCCGGATCCGCGGATCGGCCTCCAAAGGAAATTTTGTTTCTTTTGGTGAATTTGGAATCCAATCTTTATCCCGTGGAAGGATGACATCCAATCAAATCGAGGCAGCCCGTGTCGCGATTAACCGTCACCTTAAGCGTAAAGGAAAAGTTTGGATCAGGGTATTTCCTCACAAACCAGTAACCAAGAAACCTGCCGAGACTAGGCAGGGCAAAGGTAAAGGCCCCGTTGATCATTGGGTCGCAGTTATTAAGCCAGGTCATGTACTTTTTGAAATAGCAGGTTGCTCATTAACTCTTGCAAGAGAGGCACTTGGTTTAGCAGATGCCAAACTTCCTTTTCGTTGCCGCTTAGTAAGCCGTGAAAGGAATTACTAGAACTATTTATGAAAATCTCTGAAATCAAAGATCTTTCCGTTCCTGAAATAGAAAAAAAACTCAGGGAATTGGGTGATGAGCTACTTCAGTTACAAATCCGCAAACAATCTGGTCAGGTAGAGAAGCCTCACATGATCAGATCGCTTAGGCGAGATCGTGCACGCCTTTTTACCCAGCTTCGTGTATCGGAAAATCAATCCAACAGCTAATTTTTAAATGACCGAGCAATCCAACAGAAATAACCGTAAACAACTTGTGGGCGTGGTTCGTTCCAAGACTGGTGATAAGTCAATCAAAGTGGTTTACGAATACAAAATCCCTCACCCGCTTTACAAAAAAGAGATTAGGCGCAAAACAACCGTTCATGTTCATGATGAGGAAAATGTTTCAAATGTCGGTGATAAAGTAAGAATCTCATCCACCCGTCCTCTAAGTAAGATGAAACGCTGGCGTGTAGTCGAGTTAGTCGAGAAAGCCCCCACTGTTTAATTTAAAATGATTCAATTACTTAGCAGATTAGAAGTTGCGGATAATACAGGCGCTAAACAAGTAAGAATGATTCGCCGCCTTGGTCAACTTTCCCAGACAGCCTCTGTTGGTGACATTATTGTTTGCCATGTAAAGGAAAGCTCCGTAGACGCAGCCGTCAGAAAAGGGACTGTGGTACGTGCCGTGGTAGTTCGCACGAAATCACCCATGAGAAGACGGGATGGTAGTTATCTCCGGTTTGATGAAAACGCCTGCGTTATCGTTAATAATGATGGATCCCCTAAGGGCACCCGTATATTTGGTCCCGTTGCTCGTGAATTACGTCAAAAATTCATGAAAATAATCTCTTTAGCTCCTGAAGTTTTGTAACATGGCTATTAAATTAAAAAAGGGTGACGAAGTAGTTGTAATTACTGGCGATCACAAAGGTAGTAAGGGTAAGGTTCTTCAAGTTATCCGTACAAAAAACCGGGTTCTAGTCGAAGGTGTTAACCTTGTTAAGAAGCACGAGCGTAAAACACAGGATAACCCACAGGGTTCTATTGTTGAAAGAGAAGCATCTATCCATTTTTCCAACGTGAAGAAAACCAGCAAATAACTCTTTTATATTTCATGAAAACCCCTGAACTCAAAAAATTTTACACTGAGAGTGTTGTCCCAGCATTAATGAAAAAACTCGGATACAAAAACATTCATCAAGTGCCGAAGATTGATAAAATAGTGCTCAATTCCTCCTTCGGTGCGGAAATGGACAAAAACGGTATCAGTGATCTCCGAAACGATATTGCCAGCTTATCTGGACAAGCACCTGTCGTAGTAAAAGCCAAAATTAGTGTTTCAAACTTTAAGTTGCGACAAGGAATGCCAGTGGGTGTTAAAGTTACCCTTCGGGGTAAGCAAATGTGGGAATTTTTATACCGCTTGATTGCAATTTCTCTTCCCAATATTCGTGACTTTAGGGGTGTTCGTTCCAAGCTTGATGGCCGGGGGAATTATTCCCTTGGTATTACAGACCACAGTATTTTTCCAGAAATAAATGTTGAGAGACAGAGGGTCAATGTAGGGCTAGACATATGCATAACCACAAGTGCTGAAAACGATCAAGAAGGTAAGGAACTTCTTGAGCTTTTGGGCATGCCCTTTCGTAAGCAATCTCCTCAGTCTGTTGAACAGGCAGCTTAATCTTTTACTATTCATTCGTTATGGCCAAGAAATCCGCAATACAAAGAAATAAAAAACGGGAAAGCATGGTTGCTCGGTACGCAGCAAAACGTACTGCTCTCAAAAAAATTCTTTCCGATCCAAGCACAACTGAAGAAGACTTTTATGTTGCCCAAGCTAAGTTAACCAAACTGCCCAAAAACTCATCACCAGTTCGCCTTGTTAAAAGATGTTCGCTTACTGGTCGTCCACGGGCAGTGATAAGAAAATTTGGTTTATCCCGGATCTCTTTTCGTGAACTCGCCTTACAGGGCAAGGTACCTGGGGTCATTAAGGCTTCCTGGTAAATTAATCTTCTATACTCCGTATTAAAAATGTCTGTACACGATACCATTGGTGATTTTATAACCGTTATCCGAAACGCCGGACTTGCAGGAAAAGAAAGTTGTTCCTATCCCCACTCCAAATTACGAGCTGGAATCGCATCAATTTTAAAAAACCGTGGTTTTGTTTCTGATTACCTAGAAAGTGACAACGATAAAGGCTTTAAAACCTTAGAAATTAAATTAAAGTATGTTTCTGGTAAGCACGCGATCAAAGGAATTAGTCGTATTAGCTCACCCGGTCGTCGTTCTTATTGTGGCTACAGAGATATTCCCAGTGTGCTGGGTGGTTTAGGGATATCTGTCCTTAGTTCGCCTAAGGGAGTTATTGATGATCGCACCGCTCGCCAAGAGAAGCTTGGCGGAGAATTACTTTGTAGCGTTTGGTAATAAAATTTTATTATGAGCAGAATAGGAAATTTACCCATAGAAATTCCTTCTGGAGTTTCAGTAAACACAGAGTGTGGCGTTGTTAAAGTCAAGGGACCAAAAGGCGAACTTACTCAGTTATTACACGATTCCATCGGATTGGAGGTTTCTGAAAAGGAAATCGTTGTTCGTCCTAAAGACACGGACCGCCAATCTCGGGCGCTCCAAGGAACAACTCGTTCTTTAATTGCAAATATGGTTACAGGCGTAGTAACTCCTTACAGCAAAAACCTTCTAATTGAAGGCGTAGGTTTTAGGGCAACCGTGAAGGGTGCAGAGCTTGGATTGGAACTTGGGTATTCCCATCCAATTAACCATCCAATCCCTGAGGGCGTTTCGGTAACGGTAGCAGACAATGTCAAAATACATGTCGAGGGTTCAGATAAACAAAAAGTGGGCCAAATGGCTGCTGAAATAAAGAGTTATTATCCAGTAGAACCTTACAAAGGAAAAGGTGTCCGTATCTTAGGAGAGTATGTGCGCAGAAAAGAAGGAAAAAAATCTGCATAGATTAAACCGATAAATTTTCATTATGAATTTAGGAAAGAAAAGAGACCTCTTACAAAAAAGACGCTGGCGCATAAGAAAAAAGATAGTTGGCACATCCAACCGTCCCAGAGTGACCGTTCGTTTTACAAATAAAAATATACACGCACAGTGTATCAACGACGAGTCATCCACTACTTTAGTTGCTATTTCAACTAATGAAAAGGAACTCAAGGATTTTCTGCCTAATGTTGCCGGATCAGAACACATTGGTTCTCTTTTGGGCAAACGCATAAAAGATGCCGGAATCAATACCGTGGTTTTCGATAGAGCCGGAAGAAAGTATCACGGGTGTGTTAAGGTGTTTGCTGATTCTGTTCGTCAAGTGGGACTCGAATTTTAATTAAAATGTCTGATAGAAAATCCAATTCATCGAAACCTTCAGAGAAATTATCCTTAGATGAGGATGCACTCTTTGAAAAGGTTGTTCATGTTAACCGTTGTGCGAAGGTAGTAAAAGGTGGAAGAAGATTCAGCTTTGCAGCCCTTGTTGTTGTTGGAGACCAAAAAGGAAATGTTGGTTTTGGCTATGGCAAAGCTCAAATGGTTCCAGATGCGATTCGTAAAGGAACTGAGCAAGCAAAAAAATCAATGCGACCAGTCTCTTTGTCAGGCGATACTATTCCCCATCCTGTTCTTGCAAATTTTGATGGAGGAAAAGTTCTACTTCGTCCGGCAAGAGAAGGAACCGGAATTATTGCAGGCGGAGGAGTGCGTGCTGTTTTAGAGGGTGCTGGTATTAAGAATGTTCTTTCCAAGTCTCTTGGTTCAAACAATCCATTGTCTATTGTAGGTGCTACCATGAAAGGCTTGTGTGACTTACGTTCTGCAGAACAAATTTCTCAAATTCGTGGAGAGCGGGTTAAAGGTCCTTCCTTTACAGCTACGACTTCCAGCATCCCTGCATCAACAGCAGAATAAACCATTTTAATCTGTAATTTCACATGAAAGAAAGTAATTTACCAAAGGGTGCAAACCGTGGCAAAAAAAGGCTTGGAAGAGGAGAAGGTAATGGCCATGGCAAAACTTGCTGTAGGGGGCACAAAGGTGCAGGAGCACGTTCTGGTTACTCACTTCGTGCTGGGTTTGAGGGTGGTCAAATGCCACTTTTCAGAAAATTACCTCAACGGGGGTTTAATCGTGCACGATTCCAGACTGAGGTAGCTATTGTAAATGTAAGTCAGCTAGAAAAACTCCAAACGGATCAAGTTAACCTTCAAACACTCAAGGATGCTGGGTTGGTTCGTTCCAATGTTGCTACAGTTAAGCTTCTTGGTTTTGGCGAAGTAGCGAAAGCATTCCAAGTACAAGTTAATTTCGCTTCCGCATCGGCGGGAAAAAAAATCGAAGCCGCTGGTGGTTCCATTACAATTGCTTAATTTAAGATGCTTTCTGCATTTACCAATTCGCTAAAAATACCTGAGCTCAGGCAGAAGATCTTCTTCACCTTGGCTCTTTTATTCATTGCACGGGTTGGTGCTAATATTCCTCTGCCTGGAGTAGACCCTTCTCCAATAAAGGAATTTTTTGAACTTCGTGAACAAACAAGAAGCGAAACTGGGGGTAATGATATCTTGGGTTTCTACAATATGTTTACGGGTGGTGCTTTATTGAATGGAGCTCTCTTTGCCTTAGGCATTATGCCCTATATCAGTGCTTCCATAATCATGCAATTAATGGGTGCCGTCTTCCCTCATCTTGCTAGGCTTCAACAGGAAGGTGAACCAGGTAGACAAAAGATATCCCAGTATACCCGTTACTTAACTATAGTTATTTGTTTGGTACAAGGTGGTCTCTTAGCCGTTGCACTTCGTGATAGTCCGGGCAGTTTAATCATGGGCTTTAATCCTGGCGAAATCGGATTAGACGGAAAGCCTCTTGGCGACATTGTTGTGGCTACCTCCCCTACTCTTTTCTTGGTAAATACCATTGTATTTCTAACCACAGGCTCACTTATCTTAATGTGGCTGGGGGAGCAAATTACCCAAAGAGGCATTGGTAACGGGATTTCTTTGCTAATCACGGTCGGGATACTGGCCGATTTACCAAAGGCTCTTGCGGATGCATACTCTCTTATCTTTTTAGCTCCGGCAGAAGATAATATGGTCATCGTAAAGGCCGTTTTAATGATTGGCCTTTTTTTACTTGTGGTGGGCGGAATCATTGCAGTTACGCAAGCACAGAGAAAAATACCTGTTCAATATGCTAAACGAATGGTTGGACGAAAAGTATTCGGCGGTCAGAGCTCATTCCTTCCCCTTAAAGTCAATTATGCTGGGGTAATGCCGGTTATCTTCGCAAGTGCCATACTGATGTTTCCTGCCCAACTTTTGCGAACATTGGGTGCCGCTATTGCAGACTCGCCTAATGAAACTAATTGGGCGATTGATTTAGCCAACGCGTTTGCTGGAAGAGGTTTATTTTATTATCTTGTTTATGGTGGTTTAATTTTGGTTTTCAGCTACTTCTGGGTATCGATTATGTTTAAACCCGTGCAAATTGCGGACGATTTAAAGAAAAATGGTGGATATGTACCCGGAGTGCGTCCTGGAGACCATACCGCCCGGTTCCTTGACTTTGTTATGACTCGCCTAACTTTAGCAGGTGCAGTATTTTTAACTATTATTGCGGTTTTTCCTGACTTTATTTTTAAGACAGCAAATGTCTCATATAATGTGGCTACCTTTTTCGGTGGAACGGGCATGCTCATCATCGTGGGTGTTGTTTTAGACACGATGCGACAAATCGAAACATTTCTCTTACAAAGGCACTACGACGGTTTCCTTCGTAAAGGGAGAATTCGCGGACGTTCGAATACCTCAAATCGAGGGATTGAATCTCTTGAATTTAAAGACTTTGAGGCTCAATGGAGGCCTTTGATAATCATATCCATTGCCTTATTCGCGTTCGGGCTCTTGGCTTATTTTTTCAAAGGAGCCTAACTAACTAAATTTTACACAATAGAACCATGGCTAGATTATTAGGAGTAGATATACCAAACCGTAAAAAAATCGCTTATTCTTTGCGCTATGTTTATGGTATTGGACCAACTAGAGCCCAAAAGATTCTCGAAGATACTGGGATAGACCCAGACAGACGAACTCAAGAATTATCTGAACAAGACTTAAGTCTTATCAGCAATTATATCATTGATAATAAAATAATGGTTGAGGGTGACTTGCGTCGTCAAATTACAAATAACCTAAAGCGATTGCAAAGTATACGTAGCTATCGGGGACTTAGGCACCAAAGAGGTCTTCCAGTCCGCGGTCAAAGAACCATCACCAATGCAAGAACTCGCAAGGGTGGTAGGAAAACAGTTGGTGTTGTTCGTAAAAGTTAACCAACCAAAAAATTTTAAATGAGTGAAGATCAAGAAAATTTAGTCGAAGAGAAGGAGAAGGTTTCTTCTGTGGAAGACAATGAAAACGTCGTAGCCAACCCAAAAGAAACTAAGGAAACTCCTGAAATCAGTAAAGGTGAGGAAAAGCCAGCCAAGAAAGAAGAAACTGCAGCAGACCTTTTGGGCGCCAATATTGAGCAGGTTAAGGTCCGTAAAGCAAAGGGCAGCAAAAATATTTCTTCAGGTATTTGCTACATTGTTGCCACATTCAACAACACAAAAGTATCATTTACGGATATTAAAGGTAATGTGATTTCTTGGTCTAGCTCGGGAAAGTGTAATTTCCGCGGGTCCCGTAAATCAACCGCATATGCGGCTCAAGTAGTTACCCAAGATGCAGGCAAAGTGGCCATGTCACATGGAATGAAAGAGGTCTTGGTTAAAGTTAAGGGTCCCGGGATGGGCAGAGACTCTGCAATTCGTGCACTCCAAAGCTTAGGCTTTAATGTTTCCTCAATTATCGATGTTACGCCTGTACCGCACAATGGATGCCGTGCACCTAAAAGGCGTCGCGTATAATTACTTTTAACTTCTTTTTATCATGTCACGATACACAGGACCAACCACCCGCATTAATCGCCGTTTTGGAATGGCGATTTTTCCTGCCAACAAATCTTTCGAGCGCCGCACCTATCCCCCTGGCCAGCACGGACCTAATTTTAGGAGAAAAGTAAGCGATTACGGTACTGGATTGTTAGAGAAACAGAAGCTTCGCATGATGTATGGCTTAACCGAAAAGCAGTTCAGGAATCTTTTCCAAAAGGCAAAAAGAAAACAAGGCATTACAGGTGAAAACTTTCTAACTGCTTTGGAAACTAGATTGGACAATGTGGTTTATCGTTTGGGATTTGCAAAGACCCGAAATTCAGCACGCCAGTTTGTTAATCATGGACATCTTCTCGTTAACGGAAAGAAAGTAGATATTCCCAGTTTTCAAGTCTCTGTCGGCGATGATTTAACAGTCCGTGAAAAAACCTCATCTCGACAAGTTGCTACCCGCAACCTTGACGGATCTCAGTACAATAATACACCGCCTTGGCTTGAAGTAAAGGCTGACTCGTTGCAAGGCACCGTAACCCGGTTTCCTCAGCCAGATGAGTTGGAGCAAAGCATCAATATACAATTGGTTGTAGAATACTACAGCCGTTAAATTTAACACTATTCATAACCGATACATACCATGGCTACAAGACTTGGAAAATTCGAACTCCCCAATCGTTTAATCAAGGAAGAAGAAACTGCTACCGATAAGTTTGCAAAGTTTATTGCAGATCCTTTTGAGACAGGTTACGGACATACCATCGGAAACGCTTTCCGACGTGTTTTGCTTAGCTCCATTGAGGGGGCAGCGATATCTTCCCTCAAACTGGATGGTGTACAGCACGAATTCCAAAGCTTGGATGGCATCGTGGAGGATGTGACTGATATCGTTTTAAATCTCAAGAAAGTGCTCATCATTAATCACAAGTCCGAGGCACAGGTTATCACTTTAGACATTGAGAAGGAGGGGGAAATCACCGCGGGTGACATTTCTCCAGTCGAGGGAATTGAAATTATCAATCCAGAACAGGTAATCCTTACCACTGATCGCAAACAACGAGTTTTTGCAGAAATGGATGTTACGGTCGGTCGCGGGTTTTGCTTGGGCGAGGATAGCAAGCAAGATAACCAACCAATTGGAATGATTAATGTCGATGCACTATACAGTCCTGTAAAGTTGGTTAAGTATGATGTACAAAATACTCGGGTTGGTCAAATGACTGATTACGACAAGCTTATTTTGGAGATTCATACTGATGGACGAATAACCCCAGAGGACGCCTTAAAGCAATCAGCCGCAATTCTTCGCCATCACCTCGATGTATTTGACCAAATCAGCGAAGAACAAATTGAGTTTGAGAGTAATACAAAGCAAGTAAGTGAGGAGCAAAACAGGCTTAAGAATCTCCTTGGTATGAGTGTTAACGAGATCGAACTTTCAGTCAGGGCTGCGAATTGTCTCAATAATGCGAATATCACTACGGTAGGAGAACTGGCGACCAAATCTGAGCCTGAAATGCTCAAGTACCGAAATTTTGGCAAGAAATCATTGAACGAAATCAAAGCGAAGCTCGAGCAACTTGGGCTTTCACTTGGTATGAAGTTTGAAAATCGTCTCCTTGAATCCGCAACCAACTAACTTCAAACCTCCACAACCAATTTCCAAACAACCATCTCCATGAGACACCGTAAGCATAATCATCAGTTGGGAGTCAAATCAGCCCATCGAGTTTCATTGGTGGCCAACCTTTCATGTTCCTTAATTGAGCATGGCCGAATTAAAACCACATTGGCAAAAGCTAGGGCATTACGACCTGCTGTGGAAAAAATTATCACCTTAGCCAAGAAAGCTCATCAAAGTGACGATAATGCCCGAAAGATTCATTATCGCAGACTCGCGATAGCCAAAATTCGCAATAAAAAAGCTGTGGCTAAATTATTCGACGAACTCGTAGAGCAATTTATAGGACGTAGTGGAGGTTACACCCGAATTTACAAGTTGGCTATTCCAAGACTTGGAGATGCTGCAGATATGGCCCTAATCGAGTTTGTTGAGGAAGCCCCAAAGAAGAAGGCAAAGAAAAAGAAAGCAGCCCCTAAAAAATCATCAAAGAAAGAATCCGCCCCTCAAGAGGTTTCCACAGATGAAGACTCATCTGAAAATTCTTCCGAGATATCAGCAAGCCTTGAGTCCCCTTCGAATGATGGCGATTCAAGCGAGCTAACCAATGAATCAGGCGATGTTTCACCTGCTAATTCAGAAGAGGACAATACCTTAGCAGAAAACGAACACGAAACCTCTGATAAGGATGAAGAGAAGAAGTAACCTGTCTTCTTAACTGCTTAGTTTTTTATTTATTCGGAGCAACGCGTTGCTCCATCCAAGTTGGTTTGTTAATTTATCTTAACCACTTAGAATAGGGGTTGCAGGGGCTTTTGTTTCCTTTTACAAAACAATCCCTTTTCTAATTTTATTTCACATTATTTCATGGCCCAAACTATTTTGGTTCTCGATTTTGGTTCGCAGTATACCCAAGTAATTGCACGGCGTATTCGCGAGCAGAGCGTATATTCACAGGTACTCCCTCACAACAGTTCACTCAACGCTATTAAAGCAGCAAATCCAGTGGGCATTATCTTGTCAGGAGGCCCTGCAAGCGTTCTTTCGAAGGGAGCACCCCTACCCCATAAACAAATCTTCTCATTGGGAGTACCAATTTTAGGTATTTGTTACGGTCTACAATTGATGGGTAAATTGCTGGGAGGTGAGGTTAAGAAGTGTGAACGGAGAGAGTATGGCCGAAGCGAATTAATCATTACTAAAGCTGGCAAGCTATTTAATGGACTTCCCAAAAGTTTAACCGTTTGGAATTCCCATGGTGATGCCATTGTGAAAATCCCCAAAGGATTTCAAGGGATTGCTTGTACCGAGAATTCCCAATTTTCAGCAATAGAAGATTCAAAAAGAAAATTCTTTGGATTACAGTTTCACCCCGAAGTCGAACATTCTCAACTAGGCGTTGAGGTTATCAAAAACTTTTTATTCTCCATATGTAAATGTAAAGCAGACTGGGATATGGGAGATTTTATTGAAACTTCGGTGGAACGAATTCGTCAACAAGTTGGCTCGAAACGGGTTATTCTTGGTCTCAGTGGCGGTGTGGATTCGAGTGTGGCAGCTGCTTTGATTGACCGGGCTATTGGTAAACAATTAACTTCAATTTTTGTAGACAATGGATTGTTGCGTCAAAACGAGAGGAACGAGGTTATTAAATTATTTAATGACCATATTCCAGGAAAACTACGGGTTGCGAAGGCAGGAAAATTATTTTTAACCAAACTTAAGGGCGTTTCTGACCCAGAAAGAAAACGAAAAATTATCGGAAAAACATTTATCGATGTCTTCGATAAAGAAGTAAAAAGCCTTGGCGATGTCGATTTTCTTGCTCAAGGGACGCTTTATCCAGATGTGATTGAAAGTGTGCCAATAGGAGGAAACCCTGCGGCCTTAATTAAAAGTCATCACAATGTGGGTGGTCTACCAGATAAGATGAAGCTAAAGCTGCTCGAACCACTACGTGAATTATTCAAGGATGAAGTTCGTCTTCTGGGCAAGAAGTTGGGTTTGCCCGATAATGTGATTAACCGTCATCCTTTTCCTGGGCCAGGACTGGGTGTTCGGGTAATTGGTGATCTTACAAATAAGCGTTTAAATATTTTGAGGCAGGCAGATGCTATTTTTATCCAGGAGCTTCGGAATTCGGGATGGTACGCAAAGTTGTGGCAGGCATTTTGTGTATTTTTACCAATCCGTAGTGTTGGCGTAATGGGAGATGAAAGAACCTATGAAAATGTAATTTGCCTTCGTGCTGTTACTAGTAGTGACGCCATGACTGCAGATTGGGCAAAATTACCTGATGCCTTACTTAGAAAAGTTTCTAGCAGAATCATCAATGAAGTGAAAGGGGCAAACCGCGTTGCCTATGATATAAGCTCCAAACCTCCAAGCACTATTGAGTGGGAGTGACTAGGTGAACCAGACTTTCATAGAGGATAGTGAAGATCTTTATGATCGCCTGAAATCATTTATACCTGCTGCTGGTGCAGATTCTAAAATCAGTTCTACTGTAACTGAGATTTTAGATTTTGTGAAGAGAGGTGGTAACGAGGCTATCCTCAAAAAAACATTACTTTATGATGGGGTCTCTCTTTCTGTTGATGAAATTTCGATCAAGCCTGAGGAACTAACAGACTCGCTTTTGTCACTGTCTCCTGAGCAAACGCAAGCTTTGGAAGAAGCTATCTCCAATGTTACCGAATTTCACAAGCAAAGTTATCCCCAAAATTGGCAAAAGGAAAATCTGCACGGTGGGGTTGTGGGCGAGCTGTACTACCCAATCAACCGCGTAGGTATTTATGTGCCCGGCGGACAGGTACCTTTGGTTTCAACGGTCATAATGACAGTTATCCTGGCAAAAGTTGCCGGAGTTTCTGAAATTGCGGTAACAACCCCCCCCAATCAAAAAGGTGAAATTTCCCCCTTTCTGTTGGCGGCTTTAGAGTTATCAGGAATTAATGAAGTTTATAAAATAGGAGGTGCTCAAGCAATCGGAGCCTTAGCCTACGGATCAGAAACAATCCGGCCTGTGGATAAGATCTTTGGACCAGGGAACGCTTTTGTAAATGAAGCCAAAAGGCAGGTCTTTGGTGAGGTGGGCATCGATTTATTACCAGGACCAAGTGAAGTCATGGTAATTGCTGATAGTAGTGCCAATCCAGCATTTGTAGCTGCTGCACTTTTGGCACAAGCAGAGCATGGCTCAGGAAAAGAAAAGATTTATCTTTTATTTCAAGATAAAAAGCTTTTTCCAGAAATCGTTCAGGAAATAGATAATCAGTTAGTTAATTGTACGCACAAGGATTCGATTCGTAATGTACTTGAATCTGGCTTTTTGGCAGTTTTCCTACCTAATCGTGAACGAATAGCCAAGGTTGCAAATTACATTGCACCAGAACATCTAGAACTACAGGTAAGACCGGAAGCATCCGATTATTATCTCAAGGAAATTACGACAGCGGGGGCATTTCTTGTTGGTCATGAAACCCCAACATCTGTCGGTGACTTTGCGGCTGGACCCAGCCATGTCTTGCCAACAGGTCGATCCTCCCGCTTTTCATCAGGGTTGCGCTTACAGGACTTTCTTCGCAGAAGCAGTTACATCCGATATGATTCAGAGGCTTGTCACAAAGCGTCCCATGCCATTGAACAGTTTGCATCAATGGAAAAACTGGATGCACATGGACATGCCCATAAGTTAAGGACACTATCTAATCGTCCGTTTTCAAACCAATGAATGAAAAGCACTTGCGGGTAAGCAAGAGGCTTAGTGGTCATTTGGCTTATTCGCCAGGAGAACAACCGATAGGCAACCAGGGGGTAATTAAACTTAACACAAACGAGAACCCCTATCCTCCGAGTGCCTTGGTTTTGGATGCCATTGTTAAGGAAGTTCCTCTCCTAAACTTGTATCCCAATCCCCGCTCCAACAATCTTCGCCGAGTGATTGCAAACCTGCATGGCTTAAATCCTTCTCAAATTATTGTTGGGAATGGATCGGACGATCTCTTAAACCTGTGTGTCCGGTGTTTCTCGGATGATGTCTTAAAAGTAGGGATGCTGTATCCCAGTTACTCGCTTTACGAAGTTCTGACTGGTGTTCAAGGAAGCGAAATGATTCGAATTCCATTTAGCGACAACCAATTTTTATTAAAGCCCGAAGATATATCAACAAGTGGAGCGAATCTATTTTTTCTAACTAATCCGCATGCACCTAGTGGCAGAGTCTATGCCATTGATGAACTTCGATCCATTTTGAAAGGTTTCCCGGGACTTTTAGTGGTCGACGAAGCTTATGCCGATTTTTCGGATCAAAATGCGGTCGGCTTGCTGAATGAGTATGAAAATTTAGTGATTACTCGTACTCTCTCCAAGTCTTATTCGTTGGCGGGTTTGCGCGTTGGATATGCTATGGGTAGCACCCAAATAATAGAACAACTGGATAAGGTGCGAGAAGTCTATAACCTGGATCGATTGGCACAAGTAGCTGCCATTGCTGCACTAGAGGACCGTGATTATTTCAACCGTAACATCGCAAAAATTATCGAGCAACGGGAGCAGTTTTGCAAAATACTTGCTGATTTTGGTTGGAGCTACATTCCCTCTGGAGCCAATTTCATATTTGTTGAACCAAAAAACCATAACGGTATTGTGGGAAGTGAAGTTGCCTTATCATTGTTCCAACATTTAGAAGAAAATAAGATATTAGTTCGATATTTCCCTAAGCATATTCTTACCAATTCCTTCTTAAGAATCAGTATTGGCAATGAAGAAGAGATGGTTATCTTATTGGAATCAATTAAGTCATGGATCAGAAAAGAATTGTTACGATAGAAAGAAATACAACTGAGACACAAGTCTCATTGGAGCTTTCGATTGACGGGAGCGGAAAAAACGAAATTTCCACAGGGATTCCTTTTCTTGATCATATGCTTGAGCTTTTTTCTAAACATGGATTTTTTGATCTAAAGGTACTAGCTAAAGGTGATATCGAAATTGATTATCATCATTTGGTTGAAGACCTCGGAATCTCTCTAGGTCAGGCATTCTCAAAAGCATTGGGGGATAAATCCGGAATAAGGCGATATGGCTTTTTTGTGGCACCGATGGACGAGGCTTTAGTCTCAACTGCTGTGGACCTATCTAACCGACCTTATTTACATTGGGAAGTTCTGGTAAAAAATAATTTAGTCAGAGATTTTAATATCCAAATGCTAAAAGAATTCTTCCAATCTTTTGCTAACGAGGTTGCCTGCAATTTGCATATTCGTTTGGAGCATGGAGACGAGCCTCACCATGTGGCCGAAGGAATCTTTAAATCGCTCGCAAAATGCTTGGATATGGCTACTGCCATAGAGCCACGCCTTGAGGGGAAAGTTCCCTCAACTAAAGGCACCCTTTCAGTCTAGAACCAATAAGTTTTATTTTGTGAATGTCCGCAAATTAGCGGTAGTTGATTACGGAACTGGAAATTTACGCAGCGTTGTAAAAGCATTTGAGCATCTTAACGCCAAGGTATTTCTGGCACAAAGACCACAAGAAGTTCAAGATGCAGAGGCGATCATCTTCCCTGGTCAGGGCAGCTATGATAATTGTATGGCAAGTTTAAGGAAATCTGGCTTGGACAGATTCCTAAAGTCTTGGATTTCAGATAACCGTCCCTTTTTTGGAATTTGTTTGGGTTTACAAGTCCTTTTCGAAGCTTCAGAGGAAGGAGATCTGCCAGGATTAGGAATATTTAAAGGAAAAGCAGTACGCTTTTCCACAGCATCTCATCTAAAAGTGCCCCACATGGGCTGGAATGAAGTCCAGTGGGATTTAGCACAGGACCATTGGGCAATAAAAAGTATTTCAGAAAGCGATCAATTTTATTTTGTACATAGCTATCATGTTGAATCAAATGACCCCCGAATACACTTGTTAAAATCAGATTATGGCGGGACTTTTATCAGCGGAATTATTTCCCAAAACTGTATTGCCACCCAATTTCATCCTGAAAAAAGTCAGGCGAAGGGAATACAGCTCTACCGAAACTTTCTTGAAAATATTTGTTAGAAGTGGCACAACTATTCTTTAATCCCATTTTTACCCTCCAATTCGATCATGTCTGACACAGCTACCCTTACTTTTGGTGATTCCAACTACCCAATAAATATTCTCACCGGAACAGAGGGAGAAAAAGCATTGGATATCAGGCAAATGCGTAAAGATAGCGGTCTAATCACTTATGATGATGGCTACGGAAACACGGGTTCCTGCGAAAGTACAGTTACATTTATTGATGGTGATAAAGGCATTTTACGTTATCGCGGATACGATATTTCCGAACTCGCCCAGAAGTCCAACTTTCTAGAGGTTTGCCTTCTTTTACTAGATGGCGAGCTTCCGACAGCTCGCAAGCTTTCTGAGTTTGAAGATAAAATTTCAAGCTTTCAGAATCTTCCATCAGAAGTTTTGCATGCCGTACAATCTGTTCCCCCAAGCACCCATCCTATGGGCTCACTGGCTTCCGGCCTGCATGCTCTGGGAGGTGCATGTTCTCATCTCTGCACCAATGATCGAGCAAAGGATTTGGAGAATTTTGACGATGCCGCAGCTCTCATTATTGCAGCTTTGCCTGCCATAGCTGCAGCTACTCATCGCCAAAAAACCAAGGATAATCTCTGCCCACCAAACAACTCATTAAATTATTGCGAAAACTTTCTTTCAATGATGTTCGCAAAGGATGGTGACGCACCAATTAATCCATCCCTTAGTAAGGCATTAGATTTGATCTTTCTCTTACATGCCGATCATGAGCAGAACTGCTCAACCTCTACATGCCGAATGATTGCCTCGGGTGGGGCCAATCCATTTGCGTCTCTATCTGGTGCAGTTTCTGCCCTCTGGGGCCCTTTACACGGCGGTGCCAACATGGCAGTCATTAACATGCTCAATGACATCCACAATTCAGGGGATGATGGAAGTAAGTTCATCCAATCTGCAAAAGATGGTAAATCCCGCTTAATGGGATTTGGTCACCGTGTTTACCGAAATTACGACCCCCGGGCCAAGATTTTAAAATCAGCTTGCGATGAGGCGCTTGCTGCCCTTGGTCTGAATAGTCCTATACTTGATATAGCAAGCCGATTAGAAGAGGTAGCCCTGCAGGACCCCTACTTTATCGACCGAAAATTATATCCCAATGTAGACTTTTACAGTGGGATAATTTTGCAAGCACTTGGTTTTCCTACGAATATGTTTACGGTGTTATTTGCTATGGGTCGTGCACCAGGTTGGTTGGCCCATTGGAAGGAAATTGCTCAAACTGGAAAGCGGATTCACCGGCCTAGGCAAATCTATCAAGGCTCAAACCTTAGGCAATATATTGCGCTAGAAGATCGCTAAGCAGATCTTTGCCTCATTGCATCCTCCATATTTAGCCCGGTAAGTTTTTTAATCCCCCGAATTAAGAGCCACAAAGCGTATCCGCTTATAAGCATGCTGGGTAGGCTAATGACTGGAAAACTCCATCCCATCATTGCCCCAATTTCATCATTGAATGCATTTTTGTCTATATGCGGTTCAGTGATGACGATTAGGCGGGCAAGAAAGTAGTTCAAGGCAGCACTCAAAATAAAAGTTATCCCAAGTAACCATGTACATTTTGTGAGTAAAAGATGGAATTGAACCGTCGTACCATTTTTGCTTAAAAGATCATTAATTCTGTCCACTTCAAAAATCTCCGGATTATACAAAAGCATTTTAATTAAAGGCCTTTTTGTATTGATAGTATAGATTGTAAAAAGACCTAGTAGTGCTGGCAATGCAGCCTCCTTTATTGCAAACATTGTTACGGATCCTCCTGGGATTAAACCAATACCCCCAGTCAGCAGGGCACTAATAGCACCGAGAATACTGAAGAAGTTCCATTTTTTCCTACGTGCAAAATCATAAAGTCCATAACCAACAGGAAATGAGACAGCAAATGCCAAAAGAATCGAGGCAACGAGCGTGGAATCAATTGATTGATTTACAACTTTTCCAATTAAGCCCCCAAACCAGTCATCACCTTTACGTAAAATCAAAATCGGCAAAATAATATTAAATGCAAAGTTGATTAATAAGTTTTCTTTGGATTTATCTTTGTTTGATTGAGCCTTTTCATTCATCTTATCCTTATGGAATCATTTACATGTAAATTTGTCGCCATCAATTTTGAATAATAAGACCTCAATAAGTTGCTTAATATCCGCAGGTCCAACGCGTGAGTGGATAGACCCAGTGAGATTCATCTCAAACCCTTCATCCGGAATGATGGGCTATGCGTTAGCATCGGCTGCTCGTGATCTTGGTATGAAAGTTACTTTAATTAGTGGGCCAGTCACCCTACCTTGCCCGAAGGGTGTTGAACTTGTCAAAATAGAGACAGCCCTAGAAATGGAAGTGGCGATGCAAGCTCATTTTGCAGTAGCAAATTTAATAATCATGTGTGCAGCAGTTTGTGATCACAGACCAGCTGAAAGGTACGAAAAAAAAATCCGAAAAGGTCAGTTTCCGGAAAATATAACTTTTGTTAAAAACCCCGATATTCTTAAAAATTTAGGCTCTAAGAAAAATGATTGCCAAGTACTGGTGGGATTTGCCGCAGAAACTCACGATGTCTTAGTATCTGCTAAAAAAAAGCTTAAGGAAAAGAAACTTGACTGGATTGTAGCCAATGATGTCTCAAAATGCGAGATGGGGTTTTCATCCCAGCAAAACGAAGTTACTCTAATTAGATCAGATGGGCTACAAATGAACTTTCCCCTTTCTGAAAAGTCAAAAATAGCAGAAGATATTTTGAAAGTATTTTACACATCATGCCAAGAAAAAGCCCATTAGATAAAGTTCTAGGAAAGCTTGAAGACCTTGACGAGGTAAACTTAAGCAATCTAGTTCAAAGACTTGCACGTGAAAGAAAACTTCTGGAAACAGTCTTTGATGTAATTAGGGATGGAATTTTGGTGCTGGATCGAAATGGAGTGATCACCTACTCGAATCAACAGGGAAGACGGCTTATTGGACTGAAGCGGGAACTGGGAGAAAAAGTTTCCCTACTTAGGGCCGCCCCAGACTTAGCGAAATCCTTGGGATTAAATCGTTTATCGGAAATTGTACGACCTGAGGTGATTGTTCGTGAAATACTAATAAATTATCCTGAAAAAAGGCATTTAAGGGTATATGCAGTACCTATTGAAGGAACATTATCCGATAAACATTCAGAGCAAGATGCGGGTCTAACCGTTGTTTTAACCGATGTTACAGAGGAGAAATCAAATGTAGAAGAACAGATAGAAAATGAAAAAGTAACGAGTATCATGGATCTTGCTGCAGGAGTGGCTCATGAGCTTGGAAATCCATTGAACTCTATTAATATACACCTACAAATTCTTCAGAGATCCTTAAAAAATGAAAAAATTGAGGGAAAAAATAAAGGTAAGATAGATAAATCTCTAGAATCATGCATTAAAGAGGTACAAAGACTTGATGGAATTATAGTACATTTCCTTAAAGCGATTCGACCTAGTATACCAGATTCAAAGGAATTAAATTTACTATCCGTTATCGAGGAAATATTACATTTAAAAGAAAAGGAATTAAGCGGTAAAAAAATAAGTATACAATTAGAAACACAAAGCAAAGACCCTATTATTGATGGAGACCATGAACAAATTAAACAGGTTTTCTTCAATGTTATTGGAAATGCGATGGATGCAATTACTGATACATCAGAAATTCGCATTATTATTTCTTTTGAGGATGAATATATAACCGTACAAATAATTGATCACGGAACTGGAATCAAAAAGGAAAATGTATCAAAGGTATTTGAGCCTTACTTTACCACAAAAAAGAAGGGTAATGGAATAGGTATGATGATCGTTCATCGTATTATGAGAAATCATGGTGGTCAGGTGGGTATTGATAGCAAGTATGGGTCCGGAACCATTGTTACTTTAAAATTTCCAAGAAAAGGAATTAGGTATAGGTACTTAGAGCAGAAATAATTCCATGAAACCCAACTTACTTATAGTGGATGACGAGGAACATACCCGAGATGGCCTCGAGTTAGCCTTGGAAGATGAATTCGAAGTATTTTGTGTTAGTAATACCAAGGATGCCTTAGTCGCACTTGAACAAGAAGAATTTGAAGTAATTTTAACCGATTTAAGAATGCCAGGTGAATCAGGAATGTCTGTAATAGATAAAGCGATTATTCACCCTAGAAATCCACTCTGTATTATGATGACTGCTTATGGTGAAGTAGAGGTTGCAGTTGAGGCCATGAAGCGTGGTGCATTCGATTTCTTACCAAAACCTGTAAACTTAGAGCAGCTCGAGTTATTAATCAAAAGGGGACTAAAAGAACGAAATCTAGAATTTGAAAACCGTCACTTACACCAAAGACTGGACAAAAAATTTAGCTTTGATGGCATCATGGGGAAATCTCATGCCCTGGAGGTTGTGATGGACAAAGTAAGACTCGTTGGTCCTTCCAAAGCTACCGTCTTACTGACTGGTGAAACCGGTACAGGAAAAGAATTGGTTGCCCAATCCATCCACCAAAACAGCAACCGATCCAAAAAAACATTTGTCCCTGTCCATTGTGCTGCGTTACCATCAAATCTTCTGGAAAGTGAATTATTTGGGCATGAGAAGGGGGCATTTACCGGTGCAACGGAAAGACGTATTGGTAGATTTGAAGCAGCCAGTGGCGGAACCCTTTTTCTTGATGAAATTGGTGAAATTGATCCTTCCACTCAGGTTAAATTGCTTAGATTTTTAGAATCAAAAACAATCGAAAGATTAGGTAGCTCGAAAACTCTTGAGCTTGATGTTCGCCTTGTTTGTGCAACAAATCGAAACCTTTTTCAAATGGTCCAGAAAGGCGATTTCAGGGATGACCTTTATTATCGTTTAAATGTAGTTACAATTGAGCTCCCCCCTTTGCGTGACCGGGGCGATGATCTTACCTTACTGCTCAACCATTTTCTGAAGGAATATTCTTTGGAAAATGGATTTGATATCCCCGTCCTATCCACGGAAGCTCTTCACATTTTGAAAAACTATGCATGGCCAGGAAATATTAGGGAATTAAGAAATTTTTGTGAAAACCTTGTAGTTCTCAAAAGAGGTAAAAATATCACTCCTTACGACCTGGATTCAAGGTTTACGATGCACAATACTTTTGAGGCAGCTGTAGATGTCCAACAAAACCATAATCTTTCAATTGAAGAAAATGAAAAAAGATTACTACGCAATGCATTGCTCGAAGCACGAGGAAATCGAACAAAAGCTGCTGAGCTAATGGGAATTAGTAGAAGGACTTTGCATCGAAAATTAGATCGATGGCCGGAATTAGATACCAAATAATTTTAATAAATGGCTGCTCGGGCTGGATTCGAACCAGCGACCAAGTGGTTAACAGCCACCTGCTCTGCCACTGAGCTACCGAGCATCTAAA
>CALKMX010000014.1 GCA_938091675.1 uncultured Opitutales bacterium | reverse complement strand
CAAAAATGCATCGGTCCTGGTTGTCGGGGCAGGGGGATTAGGATGTCCCGTCCTGCAATACCTGGCAGCAGCGGGCGTGGGCAATCTTGGTATTGTGGACGATGATCTGGTTGAAATTTCAAATCTGCAAAGACAGGTGCTGTTCAATCACGACGATCAAGGAAAGCCTAAGGCAATTTCAGCCGCCCAAAAACTGGGCAAAATGAATCCCCTTATAACCATTCGTTCTTATCAGGAAAGACTCACTAAAAAAAACTGCGAATCCTTACTGCAGAACTATGAAATCATAGTTGATGGCACAGATAACTTCACAAGCCGATACTTGATTAACGATGCATGTGTATTGTATGGGAAAACCCTGGTTCATGGTTCGATTAATCAGTTTGAAGGAATGGTCAGTGTATTCAATTATAACCAGGGCCCCACCTATCGTTGTCTCTTTCCCGAGCAACCGGATCCTTCAAGTATTCCATCCTGTGCCGAAGCTGGAGTCCTTGGGGTATTGCCTGGGATTATTGGCTGTTGGCAAGCACTTGAGGTGATCAAAATAATTACCTCAATCGGAGAACCGCTATCTGGTAAAGTACTTCTCCATCACGCCCTTACCCATTGCACCCGTACTATTTCTCTCAAAGCCCTTCCTGAAAGCCGTAACATCAAACAATTGCCCGAACCTTTGGAGGTTTGTATGTCAAATCATAGGGGTGATCCCCATACCGCTGGTATCAAAGAGATATCCGAGCATGAGTTGCATGAAATGATGCTCGCAGAAAAAGAACTGCAAATATTGGATGTGAGAGAGGACTGGGAAAGGCAGCAAATTAGCCTACAACCATCCTTACACCTGCCCTTAGGTCAATTGATGGCAGGGGGAGCTGATGATTTATCAACTTTGGGCATTTCCCCCGCTAAGAAACTAGTAGTCTATTGCAAGGCTGGCGTACGCAGCAGAATGGCTTGCCAATCATTAGAAAACCAAGGTTTTTCGGATCTCTTCAATTTATCCAATGGAATGGATGGTTGGTCGCAAGAATTTCCGGGGCTTTGCATCCCTCAATAATGTCGTTCAATATTGGGATCATAGGAGGAACGGATTCCTCGGGAGGCTCTGGTTTAGCAGCAGATGAAGAAACGATTCTTCACTATGAGTGCAATGCAGTACCTGTGATAAGTGCGATTACATTTCAAACCCCAACGGCTATGCCCCGTATTTTCCCTATTCCTGGTAATGGTTTTAGCAGTCAATTGGACAGCCTGCTCACGCAGCCTTTGGATGCGATTAAAATCGGGATGTTACCAGACACTCAATGTATCGAAGATTTAGGCAGGTTCCTGGATCAAATAAAATGCGATAAAATAATCCTGGACCCTGTAAAAAATACCAGTACGGGACATGCACTGATTTCAGAAAAGGGATGGGCTGCCTTAATCAAAGACTTGCTGCCTAAAATCAGTTTAATTACCCCAAATTTTGAAGAAGCGTTATCTTTACTGGGGCTAATCCGTACCCATGACATCATCCCAGTTACCCTAGCCAAGGAATGCTTAAAGCTAGGCTCACAAGCAGTTCTCCTCAAAGGGGGACACATTAGTGACCCAAAAATGAGTACTGATTTTTTGATTACGCAAAGCCCAAAGGCTGAAGCCTTTTCTTATCCAAGAATAAATGGGGGCAGCGATGTGCGTGGAACCGGATGTAGGCTAGCCACTGCCATTGCCTGTGAATGGGCAAAGGGCAGGGATTTAATCAACGCGGTCCAAAATGCAGGCAAGTATTTGCAAGGTTATATTCAAAGTAGCTTAACCTCAACGGCCTAACGCCTTGCGAATTAATTCCTCAGTGGAACAGGTTTTCCCCAATGCCTCGGCAGCCCTGCGCACCGCCTGATCCGCATCGGTAGCCTTATAACCAAGCGTGAGAAGTGCCGAAACCGCATCGCCATAGGCATTCAAATCCTGGGAGATATCCGAAAAATTTGCTGAATCTGCTCCGGATGAAATTCCCTGACTAGAAGGGGCTTGAATCACTGTTCCCTTTGGTAACACCTTATCCTTTAACTCCACCACAATTCTCTCCGCGGTTTTCTTTCCCAGTCCCTGGGCTTTTGAAAGCATGCCCACATCCCCTTGAGCAATGGAGTTCTTTAATGTGGGCAAAGACAATGAGCCCAAAAGATTGAGAGCAATCTTGGGACCTATGCCCGATACCTTATCCACGATCATGCGAAAAAAATCGCGGGATTCCCGGTCAATAAATCCATATAAAGTCTGGGAATCTTCACGGTATGTTGCCTGGATGTGCAACCGTACCGACTCGCCCAATGCGGGTAAGCGTTCTGAAGTAGTAAGGGGAACATTCACTTCGTAACCAATTCCGCCCGTTTGAATAACTGCAAGGTTGAGCTGGCATTCCATTAATTTTCCTTCAATGAAAGCAATCATTTCAACTTATCCAACAAGCCCCAAAACATCCTGCATCGAATAAAGACCAGGAGGCTTACCCACTACCCATTTTGCCGCCTTTAGGGCACCAGCCGCAAAGATTTTACGATCCGTGGCACGATGCGTAAGTTCAATCCGTTCACCGATACCTGCAAATAAAACGGTATGATCCCCCACAACATCTCCGCCCCGTAAAGAATGAGAACCGATTTCCCGAGCGGGTCTCTCCCCAACCATCCCAGATCTGCCATGAGCAACCTGTTCATCGGTTAATTCACGGGATAATTTTATAATTTCAAGCAACCGATCAGCCGTACCACTTGGAGCATCTTTCTTCAATCGATGGTGCATTTCAATCACCTCGGGGTCAAAATCAGACTGCGAATCAAGAACCTTTGCTGCAATTTCTGTGAGATAGAACAGTAAATTCACTCCAGTAGAAAAATTCCCAGCCCAGACGACTGGAATCTTTGAGGTTAATGCCACTATTTCAGCTTTTTCAGCAGAATCATGACCGGTGGTTCCGATAACCATCGGTTTACCGGAGGTAGCTGACAACCTGGCTAAGGGTAGGGTGGCATCACGCAATGAAAAATCTATGACCACCTCGCAACGGTCCATACCTTCTGCTGGGTCATCTCCTAAATCGACCGGATAGGCAATATGGCAGCCATGATCACCCGAGATTTCAGAAATCGAACGACCCATACGACCTCCTGCACCACATAATAAAATACTTAGGCTCATGAACAAATATTTTCAGTTAATTTGATTTGGGCAGCGATCCCCTTAAGTAAATCCAAGTTTTTAGAGGACGGAGGGCAAAGAGGTAAGCGGACCTCTGCAGATTGAATCATCCCACTCAATTGCATAAGTACTTTGACGGGGACTGGATTTGGCTCGCAAAATAAATCCGTGAACAGGCTGTAGTTTTCAAGATGCAATTTTCTCGCATTTGTATAATCACCCTCCAAGGCATGGCGGACCATACCTAATACGACATCGGGCACCAAGTTCGAGGCAACACTGATAACCCCTTTTGCCCCGCACGCCATAAAAGGTAGGGTAAGGCCATCATCTCCAGATAAAACCACAAAGTCATCATCTGTAGAAACAATGGTTTCCGAAACTTTAGCGGAACGCCCACCTGCTTCCTTCAGTGCGCAAATGTGGGGAAATTTATCGCGAAGCCTGCAGACAACTTCTGTGGAAATTTCAATTCCGCATCTTGAAGGAATTGAATACAGCACAATTGGTTTTTCGGTAACCTCAGCGAGTGCTGAAAAATGGGCCAAGAGTCCATCCTGGCTAGGTTTATTGTAATAAGGGGCCACCAGCAAAAAGGCATCCGCACCTGCTTGATCCGCTGCCTTGGTTAAGGATAGTGCCTCGGAAGTGGAATTGGCACCTGTGCCAGCAATAACTTGAGTTTTCCCATTTGCTGTTTCAATACAAGTACGGATTACCTGTAAATGCTCGTGCTCAGAAAGGGTGGGGGACTCCCCCGTAGTTCCGCACGGAACAATGCCCGTGATCCCGCTCTCTATTTGCCGCTCAACTAAGCGTTCGAGGTCTGCATACGCGATTGAACCATCCGCCATCGGGGTGACCAATGCGGTGTGTACTCCATGAAGTCGATTCTTGTCCATTGTTTAGTTTTGTGAGATAAGCCTACTAACACTTAAGTGTTCTCTTTCGACTTTTGTCGAGAGAAACACGGAGTGGTCAACTTTTTAATGGTGGAAACTCAAAGGATTCGCAATTTTTGTATTATCGCACATGTCGATCACGGCAAGACAACCTTGTCTGACCGTCTCCTCGAACGCACCCAAACGGTGTTGTTAAGAGAAATGAAAGATCAGTTGCTTGACTCCATGGACTTGGAGAGAGAGCGGGGCATTACCATCAAATGCCATCCGGTTACAATGAAGTACCGAGCCCAAAACGGGCAGGACTATCTGTTTAACCTAATTGATACTCCTGGCCATGTGGATTTTGCATATGAAGTATCCCGAAGCCTTGCGGCTTGCGAGGGTGCACTCCTTTTGATTGATGCATCCCAGGGGGTTGAAGCACAGACACTGGCAAATGCCCAACTGGCAGATGCGCAGGGGCTCACCATCATTCCTGTAATTAACAAGGTGGATCTACCCAGTGCTGACATTAAAAGGGTATCCAATCAAATTGAGGAGATTCTTGCCATCCCTGCAGAAGATGCAATTCATGCAAGTGGCAAGTCAGGAATTGGGGTAGATGAGATCCTGGAGGCAGTGGTCCATCGTCTGCCAGCCCCAAGATGGACCGATTACCCTAAGGCAAGGGCTCTTATTTTTGACAGTCAGTATGATTCCTACAGGGGAGTGATCTGTTATCTCAGGGTATTTTCGGGGACTTTATCTCTCAATGCTGGGCTTTTATTGATGAGCGATCAGCGAAAAACTCAGGTTAAAGAACTGGGCACATTCATTCCCGCCCCATCCCCCAAGCCCACATTAAGTGAAGGGGAGGTGGGGTATGTCGTGACGGGAATCCGCGATGTAGCTGACATTAAGATTGGAGATACATTAACCCTTGCTGAATCTCCGGCAGAAGAAATGCTGCCCGGCTATAAGGAAGTCAGGCCAATGGTTTTTAGCGGTTTGTACCCTCTGGATACATCGGATTATGAAAAACTCAAAAGAAGTGTGGGTAAGCTTAGGTTAAATGATGCATCATTCAGCTTTCAGGCTGAAACTTCGGTAGCCTTAGGCTTTGGTTTTCGATGTGGATTCCTCGGCTTACTGCATATGGAAATCATTCAAGAAAGGTTAAGGCGAGAATACGAACTCGATTTAATCTCGACCTACCCAAGTGTGATATATCGAGTCACCCTGACCGCAGGCGAAGTCATTGAAGTCGATAACCCCCTGGAACTTCCTGACCCGTCCGAAATTGAAAAAATTGAGGAACCCACAATTATTGCCCGCATTCATGCTCCAAACCAATCAATAGGGGACCTTCTCGCTTTGGTCACTGAGAAACGGGGAACATGCAGCAATACCGAAACCATAGATGAAACCAGGGTGATGTTAACCTGCCATCTTCCCCTAAATGAAATCTTGGTCGATTTTAATGATCGATTGAAAAGTGTGACCCATGGCTATGGATCGATGGATTATGACATGGACGAATATTCTGAGGCATCTCTGGTCAGAATGGAAATTTTGGTGAACGCTGAACCAGTCGATGCATTCTCCACAATTGTCCACCGCGACAAGGCGGAATCGAGAGGTAGGACACTTTGTGCAAAACTCAAAGAGATTCTGCCTAGGCAACTTTTTAAAATTGCACTGCAGGCGGCCATCGGCGGAAAAGTAATTGCCCGGGAAACCATCAGTGCCATGAGAAAGGATGTGACCGCAAAATGTTATGGCGGGGATATTTCCAGAAAACGAAAATTACTGGATAAACAAAAAGAAGGCAAAAAAAGGATGAAGCAGATTGGCAGCGTCAATATTCCTCAGGAAGCCTTTGTGCAAATTCTTAAAAGTTCGAATTAATCCTTCCCCTTGTTCAATATTTCATTTCCAATTCAACGCGATCATATGACCAACTCAACCTCAGACCGAAAAGCAAACAGAAGAGAGCGAAAGGGCGCCAAAGAACTCCTAAGGATAGGAATAAAGACCTGGCTTTACCGGAAGGACAGATTAGCAGCAATAGAAGAGCGTGCTCTTAAAATTGCGATTGAAGGGGTTAGGGCATCTATTAAAGACAAGACCATCTCAGCGATGGAACTTGAAAAAAAGGCCCGGATACTGGATGAGGCTCTACGAAAATCGGGCGGGCACTATTATCACAAGAAAAACTGGGTAGAAAATGTCGAAATGCTGCTGGTTGCTGCGATTGTAATTTTGGGCATTCGAAGCTTTTTCGTTCAACCCTTTATCATTCCGACCAATTCGATGTATCCTTCGTTTTATGGAATGACGCCCTATGTTTACGAGGATGAAAAGCCTCCCAGCATTCTCCAACGGTGCGTCGACAAGGTGTTGCTTGGTGCATCTCATTACCGCATGGAGGCAGAAACAAGCGGAACTCTCTATCTCGTTTTGCAGAATGGGTCCAGCCATCAGTATGTTCAAAGCAATTTCCCCAACGGACGTTTTTTTATTATTCCCACCATGGTCAGGAAATATATTTTTGAGATTGGAGGAAAGGAACATAGCTTTACCGTTCCCGCTGAGTTTGATCTCGATGAACTACTGGCCCAAAAGTTTGCTGGTATTGAAAACCTCAGAGATTTACCCATGGTCGTCGGACAAGATGCTTCCCTTGCCCAAGGCCGGCTTAAACTGTCTGACCGAAAGTTTAACAAAGGGGATGTGCCATTGGCTTTTGATGTTTTACTCGGTGATGCCTTATTTGTAGATAGAATGAGCTACAATTTCATTTCACCAAAGGTGGGTGACCCGATCGTTTTCCGCACGGCATCGATAGACCAATTCAATGCCCAGCTAAACAGCCAAACCTTTACTCAAATTGGTGAAGACAAATATTATATTAAAAGATTGGTCGGTGAACCAGGTGACAAACTGGAGATCCGAGTGCCTGAAAATATTTTCACTAACGGAACTGATTTACAAAAAGGAGTTCCTGGAATCCTATTTCGCAATCATAAACCAATTACTGGTTCCATTGCCTTTACGGAGAACCAAAACCAAACGGAAGCATTTTCCAAATCCGCAAACCACCGCATAGACGGATATCCAGGATACCGTGCTGACGGCATGTTATCCAACCGAAATATCGTGAGCGTCCCTCATAAAAAGGATCCCTCCAATAAGACCGGGAAAAATGGCTACTTCGCCATGGGGGACAATTCCACCGACAGCCTCGATGGACGTGCCTGGGGTTTTGTCCCTGAAAACGAATTAGTTGGGCGTGCTCTTTTTATTTATTATCCATTTACTAAACGCTGGGGCTTAAGTAATTAGTTCGCACAATATACATTATGTCTAATTATTATTTTGCTATGGCTCCTCTTGATGTTGGTCTGCCCGATTGGTTAAGTAAACGAGGTGCAGGAGTTCTACTACACCCCAGTTCGTTGCCTGGGGGTTATGGGATCGGCAGTTTAGGGCGTGAAGCATACAAGTGGATAGATTTTTTAGCTAGTTCAGGGTTTACCTACTGGCAGATGTG
>CALKMX010000013.1 GCA_938091675.1 uncultured Opitutales bacterium | reverse complement strand
ATTTGGGGATCATAATTAAAATCGAACAAGGGTTGATGACCATGTCAAGCCCGCCCCAAATGCCACCAATAGGCAAAGGTCATTAGGCTTGATCCTTTGTGAATGAACCGCCTCGCTCAAGGCAAGAGGAATGGATGCCGCAGAGGTGTTGCCGAACCGGTCCAAATTACAGTAAAATTTTCCCAATGGAACATTCAGTCTTTGGGATAAACTCTCCACAATTCTCATGTTCGCCTGGTGCGGAATGATATGATTAATATCTTCGATCGCAATGTTATGCTGGTCAAGCAATTTACGGCAGGATGACTCCATTACCCGAACGGCAGATTTAAAAATTTCTCGGCCATTCATTTTCAAAAAATGCTTCCTGCCAGTAATTGTGTCCGCAGAAGCAGGCAGTGCCGAGCCACCGCCAGGTTGACAAAGCAGGGAAGGATTGGACCCGTCCGCCCCGCAATAAAACCCGAGCAATTCTGGCCCATCCCCATCTCGCGATAGTACCGCTGCACCCGCACCATCCCCAAATAAAACGCAGGTCGTTCTGTCTTCCCAATCCATGATGCTTGACATTTTTTCAGCACCCACAACAAGGGCCTTGGAATATCTCCCCGAAGAGATCATCGCATCTGCCACATCAAGTGCATAGAGAAACCCGGAACAAGCTGCCTCCAAGTCAAAACATGCCACCTTGTTGAGTCCTAACTTGTGTTGTAAAATACAAGCGGTTGAAGGAAAAGCCATGTCTGGAGTGATTGTGGCAACCAATACAAGATCGATCTCTTCCGGCAATACTTTGGCGTCCTCCATAGCTTTTTTTGCGGCCTCCAAAGATAAATCACTGGTTGCTTGCTCATCACTTGCGAACCTTCTTTCCTGAATACCCGTGCGGGTACGAATCCACTCGTCTGAAGTTTCGACCGTGTTACTTAGCTGATTGTTGTTAACCACCCGTTCAGGTCCGTAAGAACCAATTCCCAGAATGCGCGTACGACCAGATGTACTCATGAAATGTGAGCCCTCAAGTTATTCACTCCCATGAATCGGAAATGGGCGGAGAAGATCATTGGCTCCCCGAATATCTTCCTGCATTTGTCCAAGCATATCATGTCGTACGAGATCTAGGGCAATTTTTACTGCACCGCATACATGATTGCGGTTGGAAGAACCGTGTGCCTTAATCACATTCCTGCTCAATCCGAGCAAGGGAGCCCCTCCAAATTGCTCGGGATTAATACGCTGCTTAAGGCTCCGGAATGCTCCCATGGAAAGCAATGCCCCGGTTTTTCTGATCGCATTTCGTTTGAGCTCTTCATCCAAGAAACTCCCAATCAGTTTACTTAGCGACTCACAGGCTTTCAGCACAATATTGCCGACAAACCCGTCACAAACCACCACATCGACAACATTTTCAAAGATTTGAAAACCTTCTATCAATCCGGCGTAGTTGATAATCGTACCATCGATATCTTTGAGCATGGAATGGGCTTCATGAATGAGCTCATTGCCTTTTCCTTCCTCGGTTCCAATGGTTAGCAGACCCACTTTGGGTCGAACCAGACCTAGGGCTACCCTGGCGTAATTGGATCCAAGGATAGCGTTTTGTAATATATGATAGGGCTTGGGGTGTGGGTTGGCCCCCGCGTCCAAGAGAGTGAAATATCTCTCACGACCGGGCCAGATGGTACAAAGTGCGGGCCTTTCCACACCTTCCAAAGTCCTTAACCGAATGGTTCCACCTGCCATCAGGCATCCGGTGTTCCCGCAGCAGAGCATTGCATCCGCCTCCTCATCCTTGAGGGATTGGAGAGCTAGTGCCATGGATGAATTTTTCTTGTTTTTTATGCCAGCAATGGGCTTTTCATCCATGCCCACGACTTCTGGGGCATGACGGATTTCATGGCTAATTGATTTCCATTCAGAATTTTCCGAAATCAAGGGGTCAAGATCACTTTCGGGCCCGAACAGCAAAAATCTGAGATTGCGGGGTACGAAGGAGGTTGATTTTACAACACCGGCAAGAACTTCGGAAGGGCCCTTGTCTCCTCCCATGACATCAACTGCAAGGGTAATGCGAGCCTCTGGACTAGCCATACAGAAGCTCTTGGCAGAGGTTATACCTCTAGATCTAAAACCTGGCGTCCGCGATACTCCCCAGTTTCAGGATTTACGCGGTGGGGACGAGAAAATGATCCGTCCGGCTCTTTTACGAGAAGTGGTGCTTTGAAGCGGTTGGCACCACGACGCTTACGGCTGCGTTGCTTGGATTGTTTTCTTTTAGGCTGTCCCATAGTTTGTTCAGTAAATCATTCCCCCAACCGATCGTCAAGAATAGTGTACCAGTTGATTGTACCGAGTAAATAGAATCAGCGAGAGAGGTAATAACTGAGAATCAAGGCTCCCAGTGCTATGCGATACCACACAAAAAGCCCTAATCCGTGCCTACTCAAATAACCGACCAACCAACGCACAGAAAGTGCCGCGGAAATTCCCGCCATCAGGCAGCCAAACAACATCGGGCCGTAGTCGAGGGCTTCAATCAATGCCCTGCCTTTGGTAATCGCCTTGTACCCAGCAGCAGCCGTCAGGGTGACCAGGCCTAAAAGAAAGCTAAATTCTGCGGAATGCCTGCGGGACAATCCCGCCAAATACCCACCTACAATTGTCATCATCGAACGGCTTGTGCCCGGGCACATCGCCACACACTGTAAAGCCCCGATAAGCAAGGAATTTTTTAGGCTTAAATCCTCCAGTTTCTTTCCTGAATCGCCATCCATTCCATCCTGCCTTCTTTTTCTTTTTTCAGCCAAATGCATAAACAAAGCCCCTAAAATAAGAGCAGTGGCAACGGGAACGGGACCAAATAAAATCGATTCAATCCACTCATCAAGCAAGGGCCCGAGTGCAACTGCCGGCATAAAGGCGATCAGGATATTAATTCCCAATTTTTTTCCGGATGGATCCAACCCGAAAAAACCTAATATTATGGCGATAATTCTTCGACTGTATAGCAATGCAACAGCAATGATAGCCCCAGCTTGAATGACAATCAGGTAGGCATGAACCGCATCCTTCTCCATTCCCTGAAGATCAGACGAGGCCAGCATCCACTCATTTGTAAGGATTAAATGACCAGTTGAGGAAATAGGCAAAAATTCAGTGAGTCCTTCAACCAAGCCAAAAACAAGGGCTTCATCGTAACCAACTACTGACTCTGTTTTTTCAAGCTTTTCATCGACCTGCCCAAAGCTCTCTGTGGGCAAGGTCGAAAAACATAGTAAAAGTATACAAACCAATTTTGATTGTAGCATCATACAGGATCACTTACTTGATGAGTTTACTCGAACGGGCAAGGTCATATGCTCAAATTGCCCATGGGATAAATTTTAAATTATGACAAATCCATTACAAGAATACAGTGAATTACTAGAATCCGGCATGAACTTGAATCCGGATCAAATTCCCAGGATTGCAGAACATTTGGTTGATGACCGGCTGGAGGAAAACTCTAAGTTCACTTTTCTGCAAAAATTGTCTAACAAAGGTGAGACCGATGAAGAATTTACCGGTTTTGTTTCTGCTTTTCGGGAACTTGCCAAAGATCCGAAACTCGAGGAATTTTCGGGCAGAGCGATTGACCTGTGCGGCACCGGGGGGGATAAATCCGGGAGTTTTAATATTTCAACATTTGTAAGTATTGTTGTGGCCGCTGCCGGAGTTCCGGTGATTAAACATGGGAATAGGTCCATAAGCTCCAAATGCGGAAGTGCCGATTTGCTCGAAGCATTAGGCATTCCCCTGGAGACTGATTCGGCAAAACTAAAATCCAGCCTGGCTGAATTGAATTTTTGTTTCTTATTTGCCCCGCACTTTCACCCCGCCTTTAAAAGTTTAGCCCCGGTGCGCAAAAGATTGGCGGAAGAAGGTGTTATTACCATGTTCAACCGCCTCGGTCCCTGCCTTAATCCGGCAGCTCCCGCTCATCAAATCCTTGGAGTTTATGATCCCGCGTACCTTGATCAGCTTGCCCATTGTTTAGTCAAAAATGGGAGTAAATCGGGATGGATTGTCCACGGGATTGTCAACGGGAATGCCTTGTCGAGGATGGATGAATTATCCGCATGCGGGCCCAACCTTGTCCGTCCTTACGGGACCGGCAAGGATACCGTGATGACTTTACCCCCTGAACATTGGGGGTTGGGCACATCCCCCTGCAGCGATCTCTCCGGTGGGGACCTGAAGCAAAACCTATCTATCCTGAAAAGCTTGCTTAGCGGGGATTGCCCGTCAGGACTGCATGCAACTGTATTGATCAATGTATCTTCCGCCTTATGGATTGCAGGGCATGTTGAATCAATTGAGCACGGCGTTGAAAGGGGGAAAGAATTGCTCGCGGGCGATTGTGTTACTCGCTGGTTGAGCAAAGCCCAAGATTTCTTTTCCAAATGAGTAAATACTTTGGAACAGATGGTATCCGGGGAGCTTACGGATCCGCGCTCATGAATGAGTCTTTTGCCCAAAAGGTCGGGCAGGCAATTGGTGCTTTCCTAAAAACACATTGCCCAGACGATCCAACCGTTGCGATCGCATCGGACACACGACCCTCGGGCCCTTCCCTCAAACAAGCCTTGATCGAGGGACTTTGCGGTATGGGCGTTAAGATGATCGACTTTGGGATGGCCCCGACCCCTGCCCTTTCATTTGGAGTGCTTAAACATAATGCAAGTTTTGGCGTAATGATCACTGCTTCCCACAATCCGTTTGGTGATAACGGGATTAAGTGCTTCACCGACAAGGGCACGAAGCTTCGCATAGAACAGGAATTAGAGATTGAGCACTGGATCGATCAAAGCCATCCAGTATCCCACAGGCAGGAGGCACCCACTCATGATTCAATTCACCAAGAGTACCTGAACAATCTGCAAGAGTACTTTTGTCAACTCGATCTGACGGGAATTAAAATAGCCTTGGATACTGCCAATGGAGCCACATGTAAAACCACCCAGTCCATGCTGGAAAATTTGGGGGCCACTGTATTTGGGATCCATCAAGGAAATGGGATGATCAATGAGGGGTGTGGGTCCGAACATTTGGATTCTTTGAAAAAGTTGGTTCATCAGAAAAATGCAGATGTCGGCATAGCCCATGACGGGGACGGGGATCGGGTACGATTTGTCGATGCGGATGGAAAAGTCATTGATGGCGATCAAATCCTGGGACTTCTGGCCATGCATGCCCATCGCAATCAACAACTAGAATCGTCAACATTTGTTGCCACTGTACATAGCAACAGTGGATTGTTTGCATTTCTGAATAACCATGCAATTCATGGTAAAGCCTCTGATGTGGGCGACCGGAATGTTTACCTAAAGATGTTGGAAGAAAAGAGCAATTGGGGAGGAGAGTCTTCGGGGCACATCATCTGTACCGATTACCTGCCAACTGGAGATGGTCTGTTTGCCGCACTTTCCGTTCTTAAAGTCATGCAAGACCAGTCCAAACCGCTCTCAACTCTAGCACATGACATTAAGCTTTGGCCCTCTCTGAGTGGCTCGTTTCCGGTATCGGAGAAAATTCCCATTGATCGCATTCCGGAACTTACTGAAAGGATTTCCACGGAAACAAGTTTGCTCAAAGAGGAAGGTAGAATACTCCTTCGTTATTCCGGCACAGAGCCAAAAATAAGACTCCTGGTGGAGGGTAAATCCATAGAAAAAATTACCCCCAGTTACCAAAGACTCCAGGTGGCCATTGAAAAATCATTGTAAACAACCATACTTTACTATCTAACCTCAATCTTTGTATGCCCACACTATCTTGATGATTGAAGAAATTACCATTTCTGACCTAGACCCAAGACAAATCAAACAATTGGATGCCGCGGATAAGGCTTTGTCCAAAGACATCAATTATTCCCTGGAAATTTACTCTGCGATTCTCAAGCAGTCTCCCGGATGCCTTGAGTTGCGCAAACGATTACGACACCAACAGCTAAAACTCGCCAAGGGGACAAGCAAAGGTCTTAGCTCACTCATGGGCAAACTGACCAATGCCCCTTTTTTATTTAAGACAAAAACAAACAAAGACCCTGAATTAACGATTTCTTCCGCAGAAGAATTGATTGCAAAAAATCCGTTTAATGCTGCCGCACATCAAATGCTGGCAGACGCTTTTGCAGAACTTGAAATGGCCGGTAGCGTAGTGTTTGCCTATGAGACCATCCGCTCCTTTCAACCAAAAGATCTCGGGAACCTTAAAAAATTAGCAAACGCTTATCTGGATGCCGGAGAATCGGACTTAGCCATCCAAACCGGCAATGCAATTCTGCAGATCAACCCTTCGGATGGCGAGGCAGAGGATATGATGAAACGGGCATCTGTGGCGGTGGCGATGAACAAAGGAAAATGGGAGGGGTCAACAAATTTCCGGGAACAATTAAAAAATAAAGAGGAAGCAGAGGCTCTGGAACAATCTGCCAAAACGGTTAACGATGCCAAGGGTCTCGAGGCTTTGATTCGTCAAGTTTATGAGAAAGTTCAAGCCGAGCCCCAAAATTTAAATCATTACCGCCATTTGAGCGACTTGTACCAACGCTATGGCGATTTACAAAATGCAATTGCATGGATACAACAAGCCCGAAAACTCGAAGCGGGCAAAGGGGATGTGTCCTTGGAAGAGAAAGAAAGACAACTGACGATTGAATTTTATGACGGGATTATCGAACAGTGGGAAAAGGCATTGGCTGCAGACCCCGAAAACCCCGCATCGAAAAAAGGCTATTCCGATGCAGTCCTCGCAAAAAAGAATTTCCAGAGGCAGCAGCTAGAGTCTCTGGTTCAGCGATACCCCAACGAATATGGATACCGTTTCGAACTCGGTTGCTTATTATTTGAGGAAGGAGAATTTGATGCCTGCCTACCCCATTTTCAGTTGGCACAAAGAAACGCCAAGGTTCGTCTCGATGCGATTCTCTATCTGGGGCGTGCGTATCTTAACAAAAAGTTTTTTGACTTGGCTATTGAGCAATTCAAATCACTGAAATCCGAAATTCAGATTATGGATGAAAGAAAAAAGGATGCAGTGTATCAACTGGGCTGTTGTTACGAATCAATGGGCAAGACCGAACAAGCAATAGAAGAATTTAAATTGGTGTACTCCTCTGACATTTCCTTCCGTGATGTTGCGGAAAAAATCAACGCTTTCTATTCGCAATAAAAAAACAATTTATATGGCGGAGAGGGCGGGATTCGAACCCGCGGTACCTTGCGGCACACCCGATTTCGAGTCGGGCACATTCGACCACTCTGCCACCTCTCCCACTCAAAGAATCCTTTATTTCTTAACAGACCTAAGGTGGCAATTCAATACATGTGTGATTGCCATATTTAAAATGATTGATTTACACGCTTGCCCGAATCGAACTGATGTTTTTGGATGATGTTTGAAATGTCCCTTAAATTTTTCCAGATATCATCCTGCCTGATTGTCCTCTTTTCTTTGCCCGGTTGCAAAACCACACCTAATGCGAAGTTGGAGTTTTCCGACGGATCTTACGAAGGAAACCTCAATCGTGATGGCCAAAAGCACGGAACAGGAATTTACCGGTGGATAGATGGATCCATTTACGAGGGAGATTATTCAGATGACCTACGCCACGGAAAAGGAAGATTTCTTTGGGCAAATGGTGAAAGCTATGAAGGGGATTACCTCAAAGATGAACGCACCGGGAAAGGAATTTATCTCTGGCCGGATGGTTCCCTTTATGAAGGGGAATTTCTATCAGGGAAGAGGCATGGCTGGGGGCGTTATCAATCGGCAGATGGCACCATCTATGAGGGCGAATGGTTTGATGATGTGCAGCATGGCCAAGGTACCTTGGTTTACACGGACGGGCGGACCATGAAGGGTATATGGAGGAAAGGGTCACTAATTTCAAAACCCTCCATTTTGCCTGCTGCTTCGCAAAAGCCCGAGCTACCAACAGTTAACTTAGAAGAGAGCGTAATTGAGGATACTTCGGTACGCCCTTCGCCAAACCCTGAAAGGATTCCCCTATCTCTTGAGGCTAATCTCGGCCAAGTTGTCCTCACCGAATATTCCTCCAGCTCAGAACCTGCCCTGCCTGCCCCTACTGCTACACCGGTAGATAACTCCGCTGGATTGCAACAAGCCACCTCCGAGAGCATCGACCCCTCCTTGGACGAGGCCCCCAGATCTGCCGAGCCGTCCAGTCCTAATGGAGATAATGAAATCGAGGAGTCCGGCAATCCTGACTGGACCGGAACGGTTTCTGAGGCAGAATCTTTTTTTATCACTGAACTGATCGATGGTCTGGATACAGTTCGGTTGCGTTCCAATGGCACCCCTTTCTCGGGGAAAATGCGCATTATGAATCAAAGCGGACAGGCACAAGGTGAAGTCAATTTGCTCAATGGACGGATGCATGGAGAAGAAATTTTTTACGGTGAGTCGGGTGACATCGTTGAGAAAAACTTTTGGGAGAACGGCCGTCAGGTCGGCCAATAAAATCAGAAATTTCGGCTTATGCCGAAGAATCTTTTTGTGCACGTGAATGATTTTGCGTTCATCCATTCCCTGCACATGGGTAGATTAATTAACCTATGATTCCTGTCCATTCATCTCCACCAGTATCAAGTTCTATGGAAATACCCGAGCTACCCTACAATCCTCAGGAGTATCCTCGAGAAACCGTCCGGCATTACATTTCCGCCACCGATGAAGATATTCATTCGATGCTCGCAAAAGTAGGGGTCGATGGCCTGAATGATCTCTTCTCCCACCTGCCCAAGGAGAAAAGATTTTCCGGAACCTTACCGCTTCCGGATGAACTTTCCTACAAAGATGCGACTCACCGGCTGATGGAAATTTCCGGTAACACCAATTTAATGACTTCCTTCATTGGTGACCTGCTTCCCGTTTGGCAAATCCACCCAATTGTTAATGAAGTTTCCCGGATGCGCCCCCTTAGCACATCTTACACCCCCTACCAGCCGGAAAGAAGCCAAGGAACATTAGTGACTCACTGGATTTACCAGTGTGTACTTTCTGCCATTACGGGTTTCGAGGCGATTAATACTTCATTGTACGACCGTTCCGCAGCTATTTTTGAAGCGGTCAGTTGTGCCCGAAGGTCAAGAAAACGCCCTGGCGATGTAATGGTTGCCCAATCGCTCTTTGAGGAAGACATATCCTTCCTTAATACCCACGCACAAGGAACCGACCTTCGTTTCCGCTTTTCACCCATTGATCCATCAACAGGCCGGTTGGACTACGACAAATTAGAAATCCTCCTGCAGGAGAAACACTCTGAAATTTCAGCCCTGGTATTTCCTCAGGTCAATGCACTTGGCCTACTGGAAGATGTAGATAAATTGTCCGACCTCGCTGCTGCTTGGAATATCCCCTCCATTGCAGTGATTGACCCGATGTTGCTAGTTACAGGCGGCTTAAAACCACCTACTGAATTTGGGGTGAATGGGGTCGATTTCATCGCTGGCGAGGCCCAGCATCTGGCAATCCCCCCCTCCTTTGGCGGACCCGGGCTCGGACTTTTCGGTTGCCGTCATAACGAAAAGTCAAAGCAAGATCTTCGCAGCACTCCAGGAAGATACATCGGAAGAGCAAAAGATTCCCAGGGTCGTGATTGCTTTGTCATGGTTCTTTCAACCCGCGAGCAACATATCCGAAAAGAGAAAGCAACCTCCAATGTTTGTTCAAACCAGGCGTTCCTCGCCACAATTGCCGGTGCTAATCTGCTCGCCAAAGGTGAGCACGGGCTTAAACATTCCCTTTCCCGGGCACTTAAAGCGCGCAATCAGGCATCCGAATGGATACGGCAAAGAGAAGGAATCGAATTGGCTTTTCCTGAGTCTCCCGCCTTCAACGATTTATTGGTATCAGTAAGTGAAAATGCGGACTCCTTTCTAAGTGATGCCCGGAAGCAGGGGATTCATCTGGGCGTGGAAGTTTCCAACCGTCTCCATCCGGGAGCCAAAAAACTCTACAAAATCAGCTTTTCTGACATTCAGGATGATGTTGCATTAGCTGCGCTCAAGGATTTTATTTTTAATCGATTTCCCGCAAGATCAGGAATTCAGCAGGAAGCTGGCCCCCCGCCTGAATTACTCCGAGCCCAATCTGCGAATCTGCCAAGCTTTTCCCACGATGAACTGCTCAATTATTATGAACAGTTGGCCAATTTAAATATCAGCCCTGATGATGGCTGCTATCCCCTAGGTTCCTGCACCATGAAATACAACCCATTGCTCAATGACTGGGCGGCCGGTTTGGATGGATTCGCCCAGGTACATCCGCAAGCTCCGGAGATGGATGCCCAGGGACCTTTGGAAATTCTTTTTGAAATTCAGGAATGGTTTAAAGGGATCACCGGTCTTGCCGGGGTCACCACTCAACCTGTTGCCGGAGCACAAGGAGAATTAGTGGGTCTTAAACTCTTTCAGGCATATCATCGTTCGCGGGGAGAAGATAACCGCAATATTGTGCTCATTCCAAAATCCGCACATGGGACAAATTTTGCCACCGCCGCCACCGCAGGATACGGCTCAGGCATTGTTTATTTACAGGCAAATGAAAATGGCATGATCGACCTGATGGATTTTCGGGCCAAAATCGAAACGCATGGTGAAAACCTTTGCGGGATCATGATCACCAATCCAAACACTGCAGGAATTTTCGAAGAGGACTTTTCCATCATTGCCGAAGAAGTGCATCGTGCGGGCGGATTGGTGTATATGGACGGAGCTAACATGAATGCGATTGCTGGCATTGTTGATTTAGGAAAACTTGGAGTGGATGCGGTTCATAATAACCTGCACAAGACATGGACCATTCCACATGGTGGCGGAGGTCCCGGAGATGCGATTGTTGCGGTTTCTGAATGCTTGACCAATTTTTTGCCCGGCAAACAAATCAGGAAAGATGATGATGGGACCTTCCATTCATTCACCCCCTCTCAAAGCATTGGGACCTTTCATCGCAACTGGGGAAACTTTGGCCATAAAGTGCGGGCATTTTCCTATCTGCTCCGGCTCGGCAATGCAGGGGTTCCCAGAATGTCATCGGTAGCCGTTCTTTCCGCCCGGTATCTTCTGGAAGTACTGCGGTCCCGCTACCCAACTCTTCCGAGCCATGCGGGCAAGATTCCCCGCATGCACGAGTTTATCCTCACTCTCAGCGAGCAGGATTTTGAAAGACTCGCACAGGCTGGCACTTCTAAAAGCCAGGCAATTCCTCAAGTTGGAAAACTCTTTCTGGATTTTGGATTTCATGCACCCACAGTTGCTTTTCCTGAGGTCTATGGATTAATGATCGAACCTACTGAAAGTTACACAAAAAAGGAATTGGACCGATTTGCCCATGCCGTCATTGCAATAAAGGATATCATTGAAAACCATCCGGAAGTAGTCGCACATGCTCCCCACTTTACCCCGATTGACCGGGTGGATGAAGTGGCGGCCAACCGCAATCTTTGCCTGGCAGAAAAACTGGATCATTTACCTGCCCTTCCTATTAACCGGATACAACCCAGAGTTCTTTTGGACTTAGAAATTGATGAAATTAAAAAAAGGATTCTCCGCCTGCATGACATAACCTGCTAGTTTGATTTGACCTAATTTATTTTGCCAACATTCTATATCGCATGACTGAAGAACCGTCATCCCCTCCCCTCGTTTCCAAGAAAGGCATTGTCATAGATCTTTTTCTGACTGTCCTCTTTTTCCTTTTCATGCGCGAAGTCCTTGTTCCTCATGTCCCTTCGCAGGACCCGTTAGCAGTTACGATTGTATCGAGCATGACCGCCTTCTGTATGTCTGGAGTTTTCTGGCTAGCTACTGGAATGTTCAGGGTTACCTTGGTCGACTATCTCAGAAATAAACCTACCAAGGACGAAATCTAGCTTGCTTGCCGGTACTCACCAAGTATCTGGCACAGATCGCCCCTTGGGGCACCTACTACCAAAAACCCATTTTCGGTGGTTTCTTCCTCGGTTAATTCTCCCTGAGATTTTAATCGGGCTACGAGATCGTATCGGCTTAAGGGAATTAAAAACCTCATCTCTTTTGTTAACCCAGAGAAGTGATCCTCTAATTTTTCGAGCAATATGGCAACTCCCTCTCCTGTTTTTGCACTGATAAAAACGGAGTGATTGGAAATCTTTTTGGCCCTCAATTTTTCCACCTCTTCACTTAATTGATCGACCTTGTTGTAAACCACAAGCAATGGATTTTCTGCCGCTCCTAAATCCGCCAATACCTGCTGGGTGGTTTGCATCTGGGCTTCATATTCGGGACTGGAAAGATCAACCAGATGCAAAATTAAGTCGGCAACCAGAGCCTCTTCCAGTGTGGCCTTAAAAGAATCCACCAATCGATGGGGTAATTTTCGTATAAAACCAACCGTATCGGTAAGTACGAGTAGACGACCGCTTGGAAGTTTCAGTCTTCGACTGGTTGGATCAAGTGTGGCAAATAATTTATCGGCCGCAACTGAATCTGCACCGGTAAGTTTATTAAGCAAGGTGGATTTCCCTGCATTGGTATACCCTACAATTGCCACGGATGGCAGAGGCAGTCTTTGCCGCAGGGATCTACCTGTCTGGCGTTGTTTTGAAACCTGGGAAATTTCCCTTCGGGTTGCTGCAATTTGATCCCGCAACATGCGCTGATCGAGCTCAATCTGAGCCTCACCTTCTCCCCTTTGGGTTACGCCCCCTCCTCTTTGCCTGCTCAGATGTGTCCAGGCACGACGCAACCGGGGTAAAGAATACTCGAGCCGGGCAAGCCTTACCTGCAATTTAGCTTCTTTGGTTTGAGCCCGTTCAGCAAAAACATCCAATATTATCTCGTGCCGGTCTATGACCAGAATTTTGCTTTCCGTTTCCCAATTTCTTTGCTGGGCAGGAGAAATCTCATTGTCGAAAATCAAAACATCCGCATTGCATTTGTTGATTTCCTCCAGGACTGCATCCACTTTCCCCTTACCTAGAATAAAGCGTGGAGAGATTTTCCTGATGCGGATTACCTCTCTTCCGACCACGCAAATGCCTAAGTTTCTGGTCAATTCATCCAGTTCATCCAAAAGAGATTCGGCTTCGGCTCGATCCCTTTCTGAATGTATACAAGAAATTAAATAGGCACGCTCGACCAATCTCGGCTTTTCTTTTACCTCAAACACTTTTTAAGGGCTGGCTCAAAACAAACAAGGCCCGGTTGCAAATGCAACCGGACCTTGTTGGAGAAAGAATCTTATAATGCAAGAAACTCTTAGACTGCAGCTTGTGCTGCTGCAAGTCGTGCTGTTGGTACGCGGTACGGAGAACAGCTTACATAGTTCAAACCAATTTGGTGGCAGAACTTAACACTGGATGGGTCTCCACCGTGCTCACCGCAAATGCCCAGTTTAATGCCACGACGAGCAGATTTTCCTTTCTTCACTGCAATTTCCATAAGCTGGCCGACACCAGTTTGATCAACACTGGCGAATGGGTTGGCCGAAACTACTTCCAATTCGGCGTAGTTTGGAAGAAAGCTTCCGGAGTCATCACGGCTCATGCCTAAGGTCGTTTGAGTAAGGTCGTTTGTACCAAAACTGAAGAACTGTGCAGTCTTGGCAATCTCGTCCGCAACCAAGGCAGCCCTTGGAATTTCAATCATTGTACCTACCAAGTATTTCACTTTTTTGCCTTTGGCTTCGAATACTTTCTTGGCAGTTGCGTGAATTATCTCCACTTGCAATTCAAGCTCTTTTGCAAAGCCTACCAAGGGAACCATGATCTCTGGATTGACTTCAATACCGCTTTCCTGGACAGCCAGGGCCGCCTCGATGATAGCCTGGGTTTGCATCTCTGTAATCTCAGAATAGGAGATTCCCAGTCGGCATCCGCGATGGCCTAGCATCGGATTAAACTCGTGCAAATCTTCAACCCTGCGCTTTACGGAAGCGAGGCTTACGCCGAGCTTTTTAGCCAAGTCACGCTGAGATGTTTGATCGTGGGGAAGAAACTCATGCAAAGGAGGATCAAGCAAGCGAATGGTAGCTGGACGGCCTTGCAGAGCTTTGAAAATACCGGTGAAATCCTTACGCTGGAATGGGAGCAGTTTCTTAAGGGCTGCCCTCCTGTTTTTTTCGTCATCAGCAAGTATCATCTGCCTCATCGCATCGATCCTGTCGCCCTCAAAGAACATATGCTCCGTGCGGCAAAGACCGATTCCGCTGGCACCAAAAGCAATCGCATTGGCAACCTGGGTGGGAGAATCCGCATTGGTGCGAACATTCATTTTGGTTGCTTGTTCACACCAGCTCATGAGCTTCGAGAAATTTTGAAAGTCCCGGCTTTTCTTGGGGTCGAGCTTTTTATCAACCAATACTTGAATGATTTCAGAAGGAGCGGTTTTAAGCTCACCACCAAATACTTCTCCGGTTGTACCATTGATAGACATGAAATCACCTTCCTTGAAAGTTTTCTTTCCCACCTTCACGGTTCTTGCATGGTAATCAATTTCCAGTTCAGCAGCACCACAAACACACACTTTGCCCATTTGGCGGGCAACCAATGCAGCATGGGAGGACACTCCTCCTCTGGCAGTCAGAATACCTTCCGCGGCAATCATGCCTCTTAAATCCTCCGGAGAGGTTTCTTGGCGGACAAGCAAAACCTTGCTTTGTTTGGCTGCCTCAACCGCACGTTCGGCATTTAAGCAAACGCGCCCAGATGCTGCACCCGGACCTGCAGGAAGTCCTTTACAAAGCGTGGCGGCGGCTTTTTGAGCGGCGGCATCGAATACGGGGGATAGCACTTGATCCAATTGATCGGCTGGCACTCTTTTGATCGCAGTTTTCCAGTCAATCAACTTCTCCTTTACCATCTCAACCGCAATCCTTACCGCAGCAAGGCCTGTACGCTTACCGTTACGGGTTTGGAGCATGTAGAGTTTTTCATCTTCAATGGTAAACTCGAAGTCCTGCATATCCTTGAAATGTTTTTCTAACTTCTTTTGAACCGCAGATAATTCCTTAAATGGCTTGGGGAGCACTTTTTGAAGCTGGGCAACAGGACGGGGAGTACGTACACCCGCGACCACATCCTCTCCCTGCGCGTCCACAAGGAACTCCCCGTACAATACTTTCTCTCCGGAAGCTGGATCTCTGGTAAAGGCAACCCCTGACCCAGACTTTTTACCCGTATTTCCAAAAACCATGGCCTGTACATTAACCGCAGTTCCCCATTCTGCAGGAATTCCGTACTTTCTGCGGTAAACTATCGCCCGGTCGTTCATCCATGATCCAAAAACTGCACCAACGGATCCTTCAAGCTGTTCCCATGGACAGGTGGGAAAATCTTTTCCGGTACGCTTTTTGACCAGTGCTTTGAAGCGGTTTACCAACTCCCTCATTTGCGAAGCCGATATTTTAGAGTCATCCACTTCGCCTTTCTCTTTGGGGAATATTTCCGACTTAAATGCTTCAATTACTTCCTCAAATGGATCATGATCCTCGGAGGGGAGTTTTTGCACTCCCATCACTACATCACCATACATCTGGATAAATCTGCGGTAACAATCCCAGGCAAATCTTTCGTTGCCAGAAAAAGTCGCGAGTGCCTCAACCGTATCGTCATTCAAGCCGAGGTTAAGAATAGTATCCATCATTCCAGGCATGGAATCACGGGCTCCGGAACGAACCGAGAGCAGGAGGGGCTTCTTTAAATCGCCCAACTTTTTCCCCAACTGCTTTTCCATCAATGCCACAGACTCGCGGATCTGGCCGTCAAGTGTCTTGGGATAAGTTTTCTTGTTTGCGTAGTAATAGGTGCAAACTTCGGTGGTGATCGTAAACCCTGCTGGCACAGGTAATCCGATTCTTGCCATTTCTGCTAAGTTTGCCCCTTTCCCCCCAAGCAATTCGCGTTGCTTGGCATCTCCATCAGTTTTCTTGCCGAAATCATAGACATACTTGATTTCCTTGGATTTTGTTGACTTGGAGGCGGGCGCTTTTCTTGCCGGCTTTGCTTTGGCTGATTTGGTCTTCTTTTTCTGTGCCATTTTTGAGTGGTGGGTTTAAGTTGGAAGATTGAAAACTTTTCTTGGGTGAATAAATTTCAAGTCTGCGAATTCAATAACAAACCGCCGAATATCTAAAAAATTGAGCTTTTTGTCAATGGATCACTTCCCATGCCTAAGCATCCCCGATTAATTAAATTTAATTCAACCTCATTATCTGCCGGAATCAAAATAAGTACAATGGGGGGCAGAAGATTGAATGAACAAAACCACTCTCTCCATTACAAGCTAGACGAAAAGACGCTTTTTCCTCAAAGTTCATACACCATTGTAATTCCGGTTTAATTTTACTCTCTCATCACTCATGACTCCTCCTCCACTACCTGAGGAACCTCAAACCTTTGGCCAGCGCTTTCGCGACCGCGGCCTCATCGGGGCGCTGGGCAGCACCAAAAAAAGCACTAGCGACCCCAATAAAATGCACTTCCTTGAGCACCTGGAAGAAATGAGATGGGTCATCTTTAAGTCCGCAGTTGCGTTTATTCTCGGGTGTTTAGTGGTGGCGGCCTTTCTGGATAATTCGGTAAGGCTTCTTCAGCGCCCGCTGATATCGGCAGTCCAGGATTTTGGTAATATGGCCATAGACCTTCAGGCAACCGGTCTTAGCGAATACCAAGATACGCTGGAAGGCCAGGGCGTAGAATTAATCGATCTCATTCATGCCAAAGATGAAGATCTAAAAAACTGGGGGGTTTCCGACCCCCAGCACCGACTGCGTCTGCTCATTCACTTTGCCGGAGGGAAGGACCGAAATTTATTGCAGGTCATACGCTCCTACTCTCCCATTTTCATTGCCATGAAAATATGCTTTCTCGGGGGATTGGGCCTTTCGCTTCCTTTTGTCCTGTATTTTGTTGGTGGATTTGTCACTCCGGGTCTAACCAAAAGTGAGAAAAGGATTTTTTTTCCCGGCTGCTTAGCCGCAACCTTTCTTTTCCTGGCAGGATCGGGAATGACTTATTTCTTCATTCTGCCCTTATCCCTGGCCTTCACCATCGAATTTTCCTTCAATGTTTTGGGGCTGGATATTTACAGGCCTGAAGCGGGCAATTACTACAGCACAGTGATCTGGATGACCTTTGCTGTAGGTCTTGCATTCCAGTTTCCATTAGTGCTCATTTTATTGATCCGGGTCGGCGTGCTAAGCGTTGAAAAGTTACGAAAAAGCAGAAGGTTTGTTCTGGTTTTGTTAATGGTTTCTGCAGCCCTAATTACCCCCGGGGGGGATCCGGTAAGTTTGTGTATCCTTACCATTCCTTTGTATTTTCTGTTCGAGGTTTCCGTTCTTGTAGGCACACTTATCGAGAGGCAAAAGCTCGACTCCGCCCAGTCCGAAGACAAATCCTCCGGGATTGGAGGTTCCGCGTTCTTGCTGGTTTCCCTTCTTGTGCTTGGTGGAGCCGGTGCCTGGCTATATCAAAACTGGGATAAAGCAGAGTCGTTCCTGCTCAACCTATCTTCGGACTCAGAAGCAAGTGCAACAACACCGGGCGACCTGAAAACTACAAAGACTTTGCCCAAGCTAAAGAACGAAACGTTTATCCTTGAGCTATCCCCGATTGATATGGTTAAAGACGGAAACTTTACCATTTCTGAAGGTACTAAAGTTTATCGTGCCCAGATCAGACAGTGAAAGGGCGGGCTTTTTGATCTGAAAATTTGATCTACGGTTCATAATGGCATCGGATGATCAATCCCCCAAGGAAAGAGTAGATCGATGGTTGTGGGCGGTTCGCCTATTTAAGACACGTAGCCTCGCCACGGAGGCATGCAAAAAAAATCATGTAAAAGTGGATGAGCAGCCGGTCAAACCTTCCAAAGAAATTAAAGTTGGGGATATTGTTTGCGTGAAGTTGGGGCCTTTGCAAAAAGTTGTTCGAGTGGATGGACTTATAGATAAACGGGTTTCCGCTGCAGTCGCTGCAAAATTGACCACCGATTTGACCACGCCTCAAGCCTATGAAAAAGCCAAGCAGGATAGGCTGAATCTCGCCCCGCGCATCTACTTCAAAAAAGGTAGCGGGAGACCAACTAAGAAGCAAAGGCGTGACTTGGATGACTTTCTTTATCCTGATTCACCGGATGAATAAGTTTGCTTGATTTGAGCACCAATTGATTTGCCGACCTTTGCAGGATTCCTTCGTTCGGAAGAAATGATGAGTTCTTTTCTTTGGAGTTCTTAAATCTGGTCGATCAAATCCAAAGTCCCATCAAAGTTCGTTCGGTTAATTGAGCTTTCTCTAAATGCTATGCCCGAACACTTTTCTATGCAGAAAAACCTCTTGCCAGAACCTCATCACCCAGACATTACCTTTAAGTATGATGAAGTCCTTGGTTCCATGGTTGTTCCCGCTCTCTCTTTTACCCCTTGTTTCCTGCCTTCAAACTAGCGTTACAAGTTCCGACCATCTTTCGTTCTCCACCGATCAGACCGTCATGCTTCATTGGTTGGAAGTGGATGATGAAGGAGTCGTCCGAGAATCCGAAACCGATGGCAATCAAACCAAGCAACAAGGACCTTTTAGCGGGAAAGCGATTGAGACTTTTGAGCAAAGCCCCACCAAGTCTATTTCATCGTGGAAAGACGGGAAAAGACACGGAACCACCATCGAATATTTTTACAACGGTAGAAAACGAACCTCTATCGTTTATAAAGATGGTCAACGCCATGGCCCTTCTCAAGAATTTCGCATAACCGGGGAGTTGTGGCGTGAGGAAACTTACGAGCAAGATCAACTCACTGGGCCAAAGTCAGAATGGCACCCGAACGGTGTAAAGGGGTTTCAAGTTGAGATGCGTGAGGGAATAGCCCATGGGGAAGCAAAAGAGTGGTACCCGGATGGCACGGAGAAGTCTTCCACGATCTACCGTCACGGGTTGAGAGAAGGCCCTTCCTCAGAATGGTACCCGAATGGTCAGCAAAAGCTCGGGCTTTTTTACCAGAAAGACAAACAGCATGGCTTAAGAACCATTTGGTATGAAAACGGCAAAAAGCGCTTATCGGCTCAATTCGTTGATGATATGATGGAGGGAAATTCCAAAGGATGGTTTCCTTCAGGACAGCAACAATTTGATTATAACTTCAAAAATAATCTGGAGCATGGTGTTTGTACCGAATGGAATGAAAAGGGTGAAAAAGTTTCAGAAATCCGGTTTGACCACGGAGTCCCTGCTCAAGACCTCTTGACTGGGCAAAGAATTGTCAGCCCAACCTCTGACAAAGAGGAAGGTGAGCCCTCCCAACCTGATGCTTCTGAGCTTAGCCCGGAAAAATCAGGGTTGGATAAAGTTGATTTACCCCCGGTCCCTGAAAGCGAGGTACCTGATCAGCCTGCCCTCAAAGCAGACGCGAAAGAACAGACTCAAAAAAGAAAAAAGGAAAAACCACAAAAGCCCCCGGTTGAAGAGAAGCCGGTCATTGAGGAAGAGCCCTTACCAAGCCCTCCCGCTCCTCCTGAAACCGCTCCAGTCATAAAAGTCAAACCCCCGATGGATGCTCCAGAGGTTGTTGAAGATCCAGCCCTTCCTTCCGACGAAAATTTGCCTCCGCCTCCCCCACCCCTTCAGCCTGAACCTTCTTTTGATCCGTTTGGAGATTTGCCAGAGATTGAATCAGATACCCCCGGGGTTAACACAGCCCCATTCCCTCCCCCACCCGGCCCCTTTGAATCTTCCAATGGAGAGGCTGGTATTGCAGAGGAACCGAAAAGTCCATTTACGGATTCCGAGCCGGTGAATCAACCTGTTGGGAATCCATTTAACAATAGCCCGGCTGTTGATCCTTTTGAAGATATATCTCAACCCAATCCCGCCAATCCATTTGAGGCACCTCCTCCACCAACCTTTGATCCCTTTGAGTCTGGTTCTACTGTTCCTGAGACAAGCATTCCGCAAGAAGAGGTCCCTCTTGGAGATGTTTTTGGTGACCCCGAAGTACCTGCTTCTGTAGAAACCAACACTCCTGAATTGCCAGAAATTCCACCCACTTTTGATCCCTTTGAAAATTAATCCCATCGTCATACCATTTGTTTTGGAACTAATTTAAAATGAACAAAGTGGCAGCCCGGTAGGGATTCGAACCCCAACTAAAGGTACCAAAAACCTCTGTGCTACCATTACACCACCAGGCTAGAATCAAAATATTCTGACCTTAAGTAAATTAAAGTCAAGGAACTACATCACCACATCTGACACTCATGGCTAACGCAAAATACAAACGCATCATTTTAAAGATAAGTGGAGAAATTCTTGGCAACCGCAGTGCAGGCGAACCTATTTTTGCAAAATCCCTTGAAAGGATTTGCGAAGAAATCAAAGCTGTTTCTGATATGGGGGTAGAGGTTGGCCTCGTGGTCGGAGGCGGTAATATTTTCCGCGGACTCCAAGGTGCAGATAAGGGAATTGACCGAACCACTGGAGATTCCATGGGTATGCTTGCCACAGTAATTAATGGGCTGGCCTTAATGGACCGGCTGGAAAAAATGGGTGCAGTGGTAAGAGTGCAGAGTGCCATCCCCATGGATAAATTAGCTGAGCCTTACATTCAACGCCGTGCCATCCGACATCTGGAACGTGAAAGGATTGTAATTTTCGTATCTGGCACCGGTAATCCTTATTTTTCCACTGATACCACCGCTGCCCTCCGGGCGAGTGAAATCTCGGCAGATATTATCCTCAAAGCAACCAAAGTGGATGGTATCTACGACAAGGATCCGCATAAATATGAGGATGCCAAGAAATTTTCCGAGCTTACTTACATGGAATGCCTAGAAAAGCGCCTCTCGGTTATGGATTCCACCGCATTTTCTCTTTGTATGGACAACCGCATGCCCATTCTTGTCTTTGATCTCCAGCAAGATCAATCGATACGCAAAGCCGTGTGTGGGGAATCAATTGGTACCATTGTTCGCTAATTAGCCCCTTTTTTAATCTTCAAACTGAACCTCAAAATTATGGAAACCGACCCAATTTTTAAAAAGCTTAAAGAAGACATGAAGAAATCTGTGGACCATGTCTTGAGTGAATTTGCCTCATTACACACCGGTAAAGCAAGCCCATCGATGGTCGAGGGTGTGACGGTTGATGTTTATGGCTCAAGTATGAAATTGCGTGATGTTGCAGCAATTACAACGCCCGATTCCAGAACCATCCAAATTCAGGCATGGGACAGGAGCACAGTCGGACCCATTGAAAAAGCCCTGATCGATGCCAAACTGGGAATCAATCCTGTCGTTACCAGTGAACTGATCCGTCTGCCCATCCCAGAACTTAGTGGCGAAAGACGCGAAGAGTTATGCAAAATGGCCCAAGGGTTTGCCGAAAATGGTCGTATTGGTGTCCGTGCCTCCCGCAAGGATGGTTTGGATAAACTGAAATCATTGCAAAAAGACGGCCTACCGGAAGACGATTTTAAAAGGGCTGAAAAAGATGTGCAAAAACTGACGGATGACATGGTCAACCAAATAAACCATGCACTGGCATCCAAAGAGTCAGATTTAAGACAAGTCTGATCAACACCATTTTAAAATTTTCGATTCTATGGGGCGACCAGAATGGTTGAGGTTGCCCTGAATTTCTTTTGCCCCATCATGCAGGATTGTAGATGTAGGACATGAATCGAGTGGTTATAAAATTGGGGACCGGTCTGTTATCTGCTGGAAATGGTGAAATACGCAGCGAGCGGATATCACAAATTTGCTCCGGCGTAGATGCACTTAGGCGACTCGGAATAGAAGTCATTTTAGTAAGTTCAGGTGCAGTCGGTCTAGGCATGGGCAAACTAGCTCTGCAAAGCAGACCCCAACAATTATCCCTGCTTCGAGCCTGTGCTTCCATTGGGCAAAGTGAACTTATGCATGCCTGGAAATCCTCCTTGGGAAATCATGGTGTTTTAGCTGCACAAATTTTGCTTACCCGGGAAGATTTCAATGAGCATGCCCGTTCCAATAAAGTACGGGAGACAATCAATACCCTGCTTGAGAAAGGGGTAATTCCCGTAGTAAATGAGAATGACTCGATCAGCGATGACGAGTTAAAATTCGGAGATAATGATGTGTTGTCCGCCCTTCTTGCATCCCTATGCCACGCCGAATTGTTAATTATTTTAACCACCGCAAAGGGCTTAATGACTTCGCCGAGTTCAGGCATTCTTGTTCCCTTTGTCTCTGAAATCTGTCCTAAGATTGAAAAAATGGCGGAAGGCACAACCAGTCCAACTGCAGTTGGTGGCATGGCAACGAAAATTGAAGCCGCAAAAGTCGCGACAAAGTCCGGTTGTGCAGTTTTTATAGGGAGTGGAGAAACTCCGGGCCGTTTGCCTCAAATTATTGAGGGACAAGCCGAGGGAACTTTTTTCGCCCCTGCAGGCCTGGCTTTAAACCAGAGAAAAAAATGGCTGGCTTTTTTCCCCACGCCCAAAGGCTCTATTGAAATTGACGAGGGAGCCTGCAAGGCAATTTTAGATAATGGAGCCAGCCTTTTAGCCAGTGGTGTGGTACGAATAAGCGGACAATTTGGCCGGTCCGATGTTGTTTCCATCCTTGATCAAAAGGGTAAAATTATTGCACGGGGCATATGTCGCTTTGCAAGTAATGAACTGACATCCATTCTTGGATTAGATAATGAAAAAATTTTGGAAATCCACGGCTGGAGCAATCGACCAGAGGTAGTCCACCGTGACTTCCTTGCCCCCCTCGTAACCAAGGCCAGTTCGGTCACTGAATAAAGCATGTACGACTACGAAGATGACGAGGACGATTTATTCGGTCCCCCGCCCAAGATTGCCCCGACTCCCCTTAAGCAAGGGATTAATTTCAGGCAGGAACTAAATGATGATCAGTTTTTAGCGGTTACCGCAGAGGACGGACCAGCCCTGGTTCTTGCTGGTGCTGGCTCCGGCAAGACAAGAACGCTTACTTATCGTGTTGCTTATCTTCTTGAACAGGGTGTTCCTCCGGAATCGATCCTACTGCTTACCTTTACCAACAAAGCGTCCAGGCAAATGCTTGAGCGCGTCGAAGAGCTAACCGGCGTGGGAACTCATCGGTTTTTAGGCGGTACCTTTCACCATGTAGGCGGGCAAGCCTTACGACTGTTTGGGGATCTTATCGGTCTGCCAAGAAGCTTTACTATTTTAGATGACAGCGATTCAGATTCCTTGCTCAACGAAGTAATCAGGGAAATTGATCCCGAGTTTTTCAAGGCAAAAGACAACCCCAAAGCCAAACCAATCAAAGGGCTTATTAGCTTTGCCAGAAATGTAGGCAAGGATGTGGAGGAAGTGGCCCGTGCCCGTTATCCGGCAAATCGTGATTTACTTACCAAAATAAACCAGTTTTTTGAAGCTTACTCCCGTACCAAGCTTGCCCGAGGACTAACGGATTATGATGACTTACTGGTTTTCTGGCTTACTTTGATGGAAAAGCATGAGGAACCCAGGCAGTATTTCCAAAACAGATTTTCTCATGTGCTGGTAGATGAGTATCAGGATGTTAATTGCCTTCAGGCAAACATTGTAGACCTTGTGATATCCAACCATCAGGTAATGGCGGTTGGGGATGATGCTCAGTGTATCTACACTTGGAGGGGTGCGGACCTGGATCAGATTCTTTCCTTTCCCGAACGCCATCCGGGCACGAAAATATTTAAGATCGAAACGAACTATCGAAGTTCGCCGGAGATATTACAATTGGCCAATGGCATTCTGGCTAACCGCACTGCAGAAAAAAGTTTCAGCAAAGAGCTAAAAGCCTCACGCCCGCACCAGGAACTTCCCCGTGTGGTTCCTACTCTGGATGCATACCAACAGGCTGACTTTGTAATCTCAAAAATTCAGGACCTTTACAACTCGGGTGCCGAGTATGATCAAATTGCCATTCTCTACCGGGCTCATTATCACGCCATGGAATTGCAGGTGGAACTATCCCGCAGAGGCTTGCCCTTCCTGATCACTAGCGGACTTCGCTTTTTCGAGCAGGCCCATGTCAAGGATCTGGTGGCTCAAATTCGGTTTGTCGCCAATCCCAAAGACAGCACCGCATTTCTACGCTTTGCCTGCCTGCTACCCAAGGTCGGTGAAAAAACGGCCATCAAGCTACTTAAGATTGCCCATAAAATTGCCCAGGACAAATCTTCCTCGATCTGTGAAGTTCTGGGAGATGAAAAAGTGCTCAACAAAGTACCCAAGGATGCCAAGGAAGATTGGGAGTCGATGTCTGAAACTTTATCGCAAATTCATGAAGTGGCCTCCACATCATCCCCCTCCATGGTGGTTGAAGAAGCAATTGGTGGTTGGTACCAACTCTACCTTCGTTCGACTTATGAGAATTGGCCCAGGAGGGAAGAAGATCTTGAAAGCTTGGTTGATTTTGCATCCAAGCACGAATCCTTGGCTGAAATGCTCTCCCAACTGGTTCTTTTGAGTTCTGAATCGGGTGACCGGGTGATGAGGCAGGGCGAAAGCTGTATTCGTCTATCCACCATTCATCAGTCCAAAGGTCTTGAGTATCCCCATGTATTTATTATTGGCCTGGCAGACGGCTTATTTCCTAATAAGCGGGCCATAGACGGAGAAGGAGACCTGGAAGAAGAGCGTAGGCTTTTTTATGTTGCCTCAACCCGTGCCGAACGGTCCCTGCATTTAACTTATCCCAGCCTGGCCAACCAAAAAGGCACACCTGTTCGTCTCATGCAGAGTAGATTTCTCAAAGAACTCCCAGAGTCACGCTACGAATTGCACAATGCCCATGGCCAATACCGATACGGTCGCGAAAAATCCTATGGAAATTCTAAGTGGGGAAATTTTGGTGGGGGATATCGTAAATATTAGAGACTTCACCCAGACCTTAATCCTGTAAGGCCAACTTTAAAGCTCTCCAACAAAGCATAGCACAATCCATCCTTTCAGGGAATTGAACTAAGGATTCGTAAACCACTAACTCCCCCTTCCATTTTGTCGGTGCAACTCGGCACTCCACCCATTTCAGAATCTCCCCATGAATGGCATGAGCCTGGTCTATGGTAACTCCCTGCAATTCGCTGCACATAATGGAAGCACAGGCTTTCGCCAGGGCAGACCCATCCACTTGAGCCACAATCCGAAGAAGCTGTTGATGGTCGATCTCTATTTGAACGCGGCAGAGATTCCCCGTCTTAGCACTCTTCCATTCTGCGGCATAAGAGGGGTTTTGCAGTACCCCTTCTGCGGAGGATTGGCTGGCATGCTCCTCTAAAATTTCCCGCAGAAGAGTTTGGTCCATTTTCACTCAAAAGGAATTTTTCCACATCATCGATTCAACAGGCAATGAGGATCTCTGGTTATATTTTGCGGACTGCTTGCTGGAGTAATCCACCTCGACCTCACCTTCCACCAGAAAATAGATCAGTTGCCCGATTGGCATACCCGCATAAACCCTTACAGGCTGGGAAACAGATATTTCCAAAGTCCAATGATTACAAAATCCCACATCTCCTTTCCCGGCAGTTGCATGGATATCAATTCCTAATCGCCCCACGCTTGATTTCCCTTCTAGGAAAGGCACGAATCTGCGAGTTTCAGTATATTCCAGAGTTGAGCCTAGATAAGTTTGACCCGGTCTCAGGACGAATCCTTCACTGGTGATATTGAAGTGTTCAACATGGTTGTGCTTACGGGCATCAATGATTTCATCCACATAGCAGGCAAGATGTGGAGAAAGATGCACATCATAACTGTTGGTACCCAGGCAGGAACGATCGTAGGGCTCAATGACAATATCCCTTCGTTCAATGGCTTCTAGTATGGCTCCGTCTGAAAGTATCATAAGTATGTTGATTAATGGATAATTAATTGGGGTCAAAACAAAGCGACCCTGGCATTTGCCAGGGTCGCAAAATCAAACAATAATAAGTTCTAAATCTTTAAATTACACGAGTTTTCCCTGGAACCGGAGCATCGTATCCACCGGCAGAATTTGGCTGCACAGGTGCTTCGCTATCCCAGCTCAAATTCTCAATGCCAGGACATAATTCAACCTTAGAGTTCAGGGCCTGATCCCAGCTGACTTCTTTCCCGGAGTAAGTAGCACAGCGCCCAAGGATATTGGTCATCGTGCTCTTCGCACCATAGTCCCCTTCGTTGTAAACTTCACCCTTCGCCAATGCATCAATCATGTTGAGCTGCTCCTGTTGATGCCCGCCTACTTTCTTGTTCGGATAACGCCAGGGGTCACCTGATTTTGGGAAAATTTGGTGAGGGCTAATTGCACTGTATCCTTCCGATCCATAAATATGCTCAGAAACATTTTGCCAGCAATTACTAATATGCCTGCACTGGCTATACATACGGAAACCATCGGCATACTCGAACTCAACAAAGTGGTGATCATAGATTTCGCCGTGGTCCTTCCAATCGGGATCGTTTGCAGGATTACCCCTGACCTGCCGGCCACCATGACCATTTGCTTTGATAGGATAGGCGCCCTTGATCCAATTAATAATATCAGTGTTGTGAATGTGCTGCTCGACAATGTGGTCTCCACACAACCAATTAAAATAGAACCAGTTGCGCACTTGGTACTCCATTTCATTCTGGCTGGATGTTCTCTTCTTTGTCCAGACTCCCCCACTGTTCCAAAATACACGGGCATAATTTAGTTCGCCAATGGCACCATCCTGAATCCGTTTTACAGTCTCGATATAATTTGGTTCATGGTGTCGCTGTAAGCCCACCGCAACCATCAGGTTTTTCTTTTTTGCCTCTTCATTGGCTGCCAAAACCCGCCTAACTCCAGCCCCGTCCGTGGCAACTGGTTTTTCCATAAAGACATGCTTGCCCTTATTGATTGCATGTTCGAAATGTAACGGACGAAAACCGGGTGAAGTGGTAAGCAGGACCAAATCTACATTATCCATTTCCATCACCTTTTTGTAAGCATCCAAGCCGGCAAAAATCGTATCGTCTGAAAGTTTTAATTTGTCCTCATGCCCAACATGCTTGAGGTAATTTTGTGCCCCCTTGGCCGTGTCCATGAATGCATCCGCCAAAGCAACACATTCAGTCTTATGCGGCGAGTTCATCACCTGTGCGGCAGCTCCTTTTCCCCGGCCACCGCATCCGATTAAGGCAAATCGGATGACTTCCTTGCCCTTGCTCTGGGCTGTCAGAACATTGGGGAAAGAGATTGCGGCACTGGCCAGTGCGGCAGATCCCATGAATTTTCTACGGCTTACTTTGTCTTGGTTATTCATTCTCTATTTTTGGATTATAATAATTAACTTGGAAATTTACTTTGTTTTAACCTGAGCTGGCAGGGGCAGGCTTTCCATTGGACCGTCCAACTCGCCGACTGACCATCGAATACCAGCCAGAAAATGCTCAAGCAAAAAAGGTGTCCACCAACTTGCTTTGTTATGGCCAAAATTGGAGTAAAAAACCCGGCCCTTGCCGAAGGTCTTGACCCAAGAAACTGGATAATCTCTTGTCTGTGATTTTCCAGCTATCCCGCTTCGATTGGAATCCAAGCTAATCAGAACACGGAGATCTGAACGATTGTATCCCTTATACTGATAAATTTCATCCGAAAAGCTGAAGGTACTGGAGGAGAAACTCTGGCACAAGGGATGAGCAGGATCCTCAACGGTAAAGGGCCATGTGCCCCCAGCATTCCATGGATGTCCGTCAAAGCAGCCTCCAATCATTTTGGTGTACTCTGGCCATTTAGGCATTCCCGCATCCGAAGCTCCATGAAAACCGGCAAATCCTTTCCCCTGCCTGATGAAATTTAACAATTCTTTCCTTTGCTCGTTGGTGATAAAAGCCTTTTCCACCCTTGTGGTATTATTGAAAATGATACCATCGAACTTCCTGAGTTTTGCAGAGGTAAAGTCTTCAACACTGGAAGAGAACTCTGTCTCAAAAGCCTTGGTTTTTTCGGCCATTGCACGCAAAGCCTTAACCCCAGTGGGAATAGATTTATGGGCAAACCCACTTGATTTTGAATAAACGAGGATCTTGGGCACTTTGGGGGCATTCACTACTCCAAATTCACTCAACGCAGTTTCGATTTTTTGCAGTTCATCATCTGGGTCTGCTAAAGCCAGAGAGAATAGTAAAAAAGGTAAAAGGGATGCAAATAGCCTAATGATCATATAATTCTTAAAAAAACATACTATTTCATAAAAAAAACTGCTCACGCAAGTGAGAAGACCCAAAAAAATAATTTTTTTCTCTTAGGCCGTAATAATTAAATTACCCCAATTCCTTACAGTCCGGGCAGGTTCCAAAGACTTCCATCACATGGGATAATTCGGTAAATCCAAATGACTGCCCCACTTGATCGAGTTCCTCGCCCATACAAAGATCAATCCGCTCGGTACGACCGCAAGACCGGCAAGTCAAATGGTGGTGATGGTCATGACCATGGGAAAGGCAATACACTTTCGTTCCGTTTTCCCTAACTCCCAGTTGAACAACTCCGATTCGCTCAAATTGATCAAGGGAACGGTAGACCGTCACCAAATCACAGGAAGCGAGGGGCATTCCCGTGTGGGTCTCTTCTGCCGACAAAGGATTTTCTGCATTGGCTAAGACCTCTAGCATTGCCCTTCTTTGCTTGGTCACACGCAAACCCGCGTCACTCAAATTTTTCAAGCAATGATCGACTAATGAAATGGTCATACTTACACCTTTCATGCTCCTAATATTTTTAGGTTCAGGCAAGAAGGAATGCACTTCATCGTTTGCCATCCCTGTGACCTTTATCTATTGATAATTTTGTGACTTCCCTCCTTTTAGATCATTCGTTTGAAAAATGGAACCTTGGGAGTGTTCCCAAATATCGACTGGAACAACTACGCCACTGGATCTTTGATCAAGGTTGCCTGCACTGGGACGAGATGACCAACTTGCCCAAATCCTTACGGGATGATTTAGCCCGTAATTGGGACATCCTTCCCATGGAGTTAATTCGTTCTCAGGGTTCCTCAGATACCACACAGAAGTTTCTTTGGAAGTTAAGGGACGGACAATTGATTGAAAGTGTGCTCATCCCCGCAACGGAAGGAACCCAGGGAGTCCGTGCCTCCCGCATGACACTCTGTGTATCCACACAGGTTGGCTGTGCCATCGGATGTAAGTTCTGTGCCAGTGGTCTGGACGGCCTCAAAAGAAACTTAAGCACCGGTGAAATTGTCGGGCAGGTTCTTTTGGCCCGAATCCAGGCGAAGCGGAGAATTGATAACCTGGTATTCATGGGTATGGGTGAACCCCTCGCCAATCTGCCAGCACTTCTCCCGGCTTTGGATCAAATTCTTTCCCCCAAGGGTCTGGGCATTGGAGCCAGGCATCTTACTCTTTCGACCAGCGGATTAGCTCCCAAAATTGTCGAACTTGCATCCTATCCAGCCCAAATTCGCTTGGCAATTTCCCTGCATGGGGGAGATGATGAAACGCGCCAGAAAATTATGCCCATCAATAAGAGATTTCCGGTGGAGGAACTCCTTAATGCTTGTGAAGCATTTATTCAGGCACGAAAAAAGATGATTACTCTGGAATACATTCTGATCGAAGGTGTGAACGATGATTTAAAACAGGCGGAATTGCTGGCATCCCATGCCAGGCGCTTAAATGCCAAAATAAACCTGATTCCCTACAACCGTGTCGAAGGCCTCCATTGGAATCGCCCTTCGATCCATCAAATCCATGCATTTTTGAAAAAGGTCGAGAGCGGCTCCCCGCCCCGCGTTACCTTACGGATGGAAAAAGGACACGATATAGATGCAGCTTGCGGACAATTAAGGCTTAGGGAAATGAACGATTCCCCCCAAGCAGCTACCCTCATGTAAGCAGAATGAACGGAAGATGAGGTTCCCTTATTAACTATTGCCTGAGCCTGAAAAGAAGCACATTCCGAATGAATCCTGTGGAATCGTAAGTGGAGAAACCCAAAGGCTTAGATAATTCGATCTCTCCAGTTCGCATATCAACTTCCCGACCCTTCACCTCACAATCGATTAGTTTTTCATGGTCTACCCAAAATTTAAAATGAGTTTCGGTGACCCGAAGGCGGCAGTGGTACCATTGATTCATCCGAAAGTGGTGTGCCGTTGAGGATTCATTTTCAGAGGCGTCAAATCCATCCAAGCAGGAAATTCCCACCAGTGCCCCACCCCATCCGCCAAGGATTAAGGTGGCATGACTCTCCAAATAAGGAAAGGTTAAGGATCCAAAAAAATCTGTTCCCATTTCCTTCTTTGCTTCCCAATGAATCTCGTAGTTTTTATTGGGAAGTTCATCTCCACTCCAGTGCATACCAGTTAGCGCTATCCCAAACTCCATGCAGGCACTTCCATTGCCATCCAACCAAACCTCCCCACGTCCGGCATAGTCCGTAACTGTCCAATTGTTTAAGCTCTTACCATCAAAAAGGATTTGATCTGGCTTAGCATTTCCCCACCCTTTGGTTGGGAGATAACATCCCAGCCATGCTGTAAAAAGGGTAAAAATGCAGATAGGATACGAGGGCATCTAATTACCTCATGCGGAGTAGTTGTAAAGGAAAGATTACTTCGGACGCTCGATAACCTCAATCTCGTACCCTTCCGGAGCATCTACAAATGCAAAGACTGAACCTGATGAACTACGGGTTGGTCCATCGCTGAGTTTCTCCCCAATTGTTTGCAAATGTTTTTGGAAGGCATCCATACTCTCAACCTCAAATGCTAAATGCATCAAATCTTCCTGCACTTGCACGGGACCAGATCCGGGAAAATAAGTGATTTCAATCTCCTCTTCACTGTTGGGAACGGATAAAAAAGCAAGTTTTGAACCCCGGGGGGATTCATGCCTGCGGGTAACCTCTAAGCCAAACACCCGCTGATAAAATTCAAGGGTCCGGTCCAGGTCGTTTACCCGCATCCGGGTATGCAAAAACTTACAGACAACCATTAAGGTACAGGCTCTATTTACGCCTCATATTTGGAGAGACACTTTTAATCTTTGCCGCACCACATGCATTCAAAGCCGCAAGAGGTGCCTGCCAGTTTGCCAGAGGATCAGTCCAAATATGAACGACAAAGTCTTCCCCATGCTTACTTTTTTCACCCAGTAAGTATTGCTTAACATCCGGGAGGTCGAGGTTTTCAAATGCATTACCCATATAATTCCCATCCACCCGGACTGAACCGTCAGGTTCAATCTCTATGTGGGATTCTGGTTTTGGTTTGTTGTAGCTACTGGGTGCTGATTTTCCTGGAAGGATTGCAGAAAGTTCTGCCTCCGGCTGCTTGATCATGGTGGTTACCATAAAGTAAATAAGCAGAAGGAAAGTAACATCAATCATTGGGGTAAGGTCTACCTCATCTACATCATCCAAAATCTTTTTGAAGGTATCCATCGTTTCTGGCTGCTATTCCGCTGACTTGAATGCAGCAAACACCACATTGGATTGTCCGCCCATTAATACCTGTTCGTGAACATCGTTTAAAACAGAGGCTGGAATATCCACATGGTATCTCAAAAACACTTTCCAGCTTGGGTTTCTTGCAACTGCCACAGAAATTTGGGACATATCAATAGGCTGCTCACCCCAATAAATCATCTGCCCCATTGAAGGATCATCATCCACAGATATAATTGTGCGCGATGGAGGGGATTCAGGCACCTTAGCGTTGGAGGCTACCCCTAATTTAGGATCCGATAATTCGACATATTGCTCGGATACCTGTTGAGCAACGACCATAAAGAAAACAATCAGAAGGAAGACCACATCGATCATCGGAGTGAGGTCCGGTGAATCATTGGTGTCTGGCACTTCAAATTTTGCCATGTCTTAACGGGTATGGAAAAGAAAGACTTTAAATGAAAAGGTTTTTAGATCAGGCAGGTTCTACAGCCTCTTCATCATAAGCGGCTTCATCATAGGATTCTTCTGCACCGCCCTCTTCATCAAACCCACCACGGGCAGCCCGAACCAAGGTAAAGACCATTTCGCCTGTTACCTGATTTACCTCAGCTGCAATATTTCCAAATTTTGTTTTGAATAAGAAGTAGGAAACCAGGCAAGGAATCGCCACCACCAGACCGGCTGCGGTTGTCCAGAGTGCACTACCAATATTACCGGCCATCTGTTTGCTTGCCTCACCTCCCATACCAGCACTGGTAAGAACCGCAAAGGCACCAATCATACCCACAACAGTACCAAGCAGACCAATCATGGGAGCGATCGAACCAACCGTATTGAGCATGTTAATCCAGGTAAAAGGTCTCGACATGTGTAAGGCGGCATTTTCATCCAAGCCTTTTTCGATCGCCTCGATATCAAGTTCATCATCCTGAATTCTTTCGAGCCCTCCTTTCATAATAGAAGTGACGGGTAACTTGTACTGATCACATAGAGATTTGGCTCCCTCAATGTCCAACCCTTTGACCGCATCCATGATAGGATTGATCACATCATCCTTAATAAATGCTTTTCTCCTGACTGCGATTGAGTTGAAAATGATCAGGGTAATTCCAGCAATAATAAGCAACAAGAACACCACGAAGAAGGTGGGGCCCAAGTTGGTCCATGCGGCGACAAATAGATTGCTGTCCTGAGCCATTGCCCGGCTTACCAGCATGCTTGGTGAAAGCACCGTGTAGATTAATAAAAAGTAGGCAGATAAACGTAAGGAACGAATTTTCATAGAGCTGTGCGTTGCGATTTAAGAATTAGAAAAGTAAGAATATCGTTTCAGGTCAATGAGGATTTACAATCTCATGATTGCGGAAGTTTCCCCAACCTCTCGATGCTTAATTTTTCCCACTTCGTTTTGGGGAAGAAAACCTTTACCTGGTTGTAAACATTTGTTGCGGCTTCCGGTAAGTCCAATTTCTCGTAAGCATCCCCTGCCATCATTAAGGATTCGGGCAACCAATCCAACCCGATACGGGCGTTCACAATACCTTCCGTTACCTCCAATACAGACTGACGGTAATACTCAGATGATTTAAATTCGTCCCCTCTTGCTTCATACTGTCTGGCATATTGTACTCGGATCAACGACCGTAACAGCTTGTAAAGAGAGTATTCGTTGGTGTTACGCTCGGGAGGTTCTTCATCCAATTTTTTTAAGCCCTGCACCGCGGAATTAAACATTTTACTTGCTGCCTCAGCATATCTTTTATCTTTGGCTGCGGCGGGTGCATAAATTTCATAAAGCTTCACATAACAATAAACCGGCCAAATGGATAAAATTTTATTGTACGGGCTATATGGGTCTTTGGCGACAATCGGGCTAAGCCTGGTGTACTCTGCAATGGCCTCCGCATACAAACCCTGTGCTCTTAGCGAGTCTGCAAGTCTAAGGTAAGACGCATGGTCCCCACTGTTGTCTCGAATGGAAATGCGCTTCAAAAGGGCCTGCGAAGCTTTGGCTGAGTCTGGATTGGCTGCAATCATTTTTCCGCAAAGTTCCAATGCGGCTTCGGAGAAGTCACGGTAGCCATACTCGTCCAACTTGGAGAGGTTTAATCGGGAAAGGAGGTAAAAAGCCTCATTAAATTGTTCCATCCCAAGTAAACCTTTCACATAGGTTAAGCAATCATCATGGATGGCAAGGTACTGAAAAGGCATATCCAAAAAAAGCATCACTTTGTAAACCTCGGGCCGCAAGGCGGTAAGAATGCGCGGGTCATACTGTTCATTGGCAAGATAGTTTAGGTAGGTCTTTGCATTTCTTGACCAGCTAAACTCGAACTTCTCAATGTTTTGCCTTTGTAACTGTCGCAATTCCAATTCCAAACGGCCCGAACCTTCCATTTCTGCATAAACGATTCCCCGGGCAGCATCGATTCCCAGGAGATTCATTGGTTTGGTTGACGCAGATTTAAGGTAATGAACCTTGACGGGAATTTTGCCAGCAAACTTCTTAAAATAATCTTCCGCAAACAGAAAACCGGGCAGGCAGGTGAAGGATAACAGCATTACCCGCAATAAACTATTTTTCATAATATTGATCATTGATACCTCCTCAGCCAATCATCCCGCTGCTTTTCCAACCGGTCTATTTGATCGGTTTTGCCCACTTTTTCATAACAATAGATCGCTTGATCAAATGCTTTTTCCGCCCATTTCCCAGAAGATGCATAGCGTGATGTGGTATCATCAAAATGGCGGGATGCTCCTTCATAATCACGAATCTCTTTGAGACACTCACCCATCATAAAAGAACACTCTCCCTTTATTTCCATGGTGCTCTCATCACTGTCCCGAGCTTCCCCAAAAGAGGACTGGGCGAGTAAAAATTTCTCCTCGTCTTTATTCGTCTTGGCAATTTCGTAAAGGGCATACCCCTTGCGCAACCTGGCATCATTGGAATTTGGATGCCATGGTGCATTAGTGATCGCAGCATCATAGCTACTTGCTGCATCTATAAAATCCCGGTTTTTATCATGAACCTGACCGATAATATAATTGGCAGAAAAAAGAAGCTCGCCTTCCGCATTGGGATAGACCTGGACAAGTCTCTCCATCGCAGACAATGCATCGTTTAGAGAGTTTTGGGTAAGCATTTTATTCGCCATCCATACAAGCACGCTTGGGCTGGCAGCGGGAAACTCATTGGTTTGCGGATTATACCCAGCACCAACCCTTGAGCCGATCCGGTCTAAATTTGCACGCATGCGAAGTTCCAAGGTTTTTTGATTGTTTGCCTCGGCTTCCTGAAGCATGGAAGCGAATGCCTTGGACGGAGACAAATCCTTGGGGAACCCGGATTGAAGACCCTGATACTTTTTATGGTATCCTTTAAATTTTTCAATGTGGGCAGGGTTGTTAAAAACACCTCCCCGGTATTTCACAATCTCCTCGTAGATTTTGGGGTCCATATTTTTGTACTGGGAAGAAAGAAAGGTGAGACTCTTCCCCCTGTCCAAAATGATTTCTTCTATGGTTCCTGAAACCTGCTGCTCGATACCTTTTCGATCAGTGAATGAAAAGGATACCACCTCCGAGGGATTTTGAAGCTTTTCAAGGATATCCAAGGTTTGACCAAACTTATCCTCATAATGCTGGTACTTTTCGCAGTACTTTCTAAGAATATCATCAACGCCCAGATTATTGGGGTCATTGCCAAATTTACGAATATCTTCGAAATATAATTGGAGCATGGCAGATGGTTGCCCCAGTTTTTCCTTGGCAAACCCGATCTTCTCCGTCGCTTTGGCAACCTGGGCACCACTTTGCGTTCCAAACTTCTCCATATAACCGGCATATAAAGCCTCAAGTTCCTGGTAACACGCGGTGGTTGCAGCATCATAAAGTTCTTCAAATTGCAGTTTCCCATCGCCGTTAAAATCGTGGTCCCCAAGGGTGAAAATAAACGATTCACCCATGTCTTTTGCGTAAGTTTCAAGCTCAGACTTGCCGATGCATTTGTCCGCATCTTTATCAAAACTTAGCAGATGATTAACCACTCCTTCCGGGTTCTCTCCAACCCGTTCAAGTAAGCCACCCTCATTTGCGGTTGAGTCAGATATCAACCCCATTTCCTGCGTGTTTTCTCGTACCTTAGAATAGCTGGAACGGGCTTGGCGGATTTGTTTTATGTCAGGCTGAGTATCTGGACCCAGACCACTGGTGGCCAAGTCGCCCATACTGAGGTAGACTTCCGCTACAAGCTTATCATCAGGAAAAAGGGTGACAAACTGCTTAAAAAGTCGAATCGCATTCTCGTTGTCTTGTGAACCCTGAAAAGCAACCGCCAACCGAAACATCGCTTGCTTGGCATATTCTTCATCCGGAGAGAACCTTGCACTGGCACCTTTTGGCCACGAATCAACCAATTGCTCACCACCAGAAGCAATCGTTCTTCCCGATCCTGCTTTGGTGGTTATTTTCCACAGCGAACCATTGGTCCACAAGTAGTAACCCTCGCCATTGGTGTAAACTGGATGATTGTTCATCTTAACCATCTCCATTTTCCCGCCATTATCCTCGTAAATGGGCAAAAAGACTCCGTTTGGGTCTGGAATTTCCGCGGGGTCCAAATTCTCTTCTTCCTCCACGAACGGTTCGGGATCGAGAGGATCGCTTGGTTCCTGAAGGGCTGGCTCTGCTTGAGCTGCATCGTCGGCACCGGAGACGGCACCCTCTTCTGCCGGTGCTGGCTCGTCTCCTCCACAGCCCCATATAAGCAAAAGACAAACTGAGAAAAGGATATGTTTGGAAAACATTAAAAAAGTCGCTTGATTAGAAGGTTTTAAAATAGGAAATGGAGAAAGGTTCATATCTATTCCTCTGAAATGGCGGCCTCATCAAGCGGAAGCCCCTCGATACTAACCCCGACCACCGCTCCCAAAAAGGGCTTTGCCGCATCGTAATTTCCGCTGGCGAGAAAAGCCAGCCCGCTCATGTAATTGACCCTGCCCATAGCAACCGTCCCCTGGAGTTCCTTAATATTTGCATAGCCCATTGCGGGGTCAAATGTTCCGTTTTCAAATCCGGCAAATTTTTTCAGTAACTTATCAAACTCCTGCCTCTTGAAAAATTCCGCTCCCATCATGCCAATGAATTCACGGGAATATTTGTGATCAGGCATGAGCTCAATGAAGTCATCACATAATTGAAAAAACCTAGCCTGGTATTCATCTGCCTTAGCTTTTGCCTCCGCCGCCCTTTCCTTATCGACCGTGGCCAGAGAGGACTGCAATTCTTCCACAACGCTCATTTGATTGACTGCTTCCTGGCGGTATGCATTTGCCATGATGAAGGTAACATCCGGTCTAAACTTGGTAAGTTCTTTGTTGGCTAAATATTCTTCACCCAGTTCGATTGATTTTTCCCTAAACTTTACCTTATTTGCGGATGCAAATGCAGCGTAGACAAAATTTTCGACCATTTCATGGTTCGGGAAATCTTTGTAAAGCCAGTAAAAAGCCCAAAATGATTCCCATTCTCTCTGGCAAGCCTGAAAGTTATCTGCCTTGCGCCATCGCAGCACCGTGGTGAAGGAAGGTGTATCCTTGGCAAGTTTTAAATGACTGCGGGCACTGGTTGCCTTCATGGCTAAATCATTAATCCTGTTTTTTAAAGAAGTGATTCGCTGGGCTGGCAATCCCCTGCTTTGTGAGTCAATAAATGCCTGAATCTGCTCCATCTCGTAGGTGATCTGTTTTTCCCTCGCTGTATAAAAGGTTACGATCTCTTCGGTGGTCATGGTGAGGGCAAATAGCAAGGATGCCTCCACATGCCTGTCCTGCTCTTTGAGTAGCTCTGCACCCTGCATTAAATTAACATTCAAACGGAGGTCGAAACGGGCGGGGGTGTCTCCTGACAACCTTGGAAGCAAGGGGAAAATTTCGTCCACCCGTTTTTCCTGCACAAACATTTCAACCATGCACGAAACCGCGTAGGCGGCACGATCTTCATCTTTGGCAAGTTCTGAAAATTTTAACAGTTCATTAAAGGCATTTTCTCCCATTCTCCAGTTTTGCTTAATGTGGTAGCACTGAGCTCTACCATAGTAGAGATTCATTAACTCGCTTCTTTTGAGGATTTTTTTCTTAAAGGGTTTATTCTCGTCTAACAGTTCCTCAATTACCTCTGCTGCCTCGTCCCACTTCTGAAGTGCACGCAAACAAGTTGTGCGCTGCTGCATCGCTGATACCGCATTTTCATTTTCGGGATATTTCTCCACAAATTTGGCAAAGGCATCCGCCGCTTTTTGCATGTTCGCCATATCTCCTGTTTTTCCAAAATTCTGGAGATAGCCGACACCTCTTACATATCCAAATTGTTCCAGGATTTTTTCGACCTCTGGGTTTCCTTCTCCGGCAAAACGAATTTCCAACTGATCAAGGTAAGGGGCAGCCGTAGCATAATCCCCAGCACCTATAAGTTCTTGTGCCTCACTCATTACCTGTCGCATGGGCATATCGGCGGGATTTTGCCCAAAGGAGAATACAGCTAATAAAGAGAAGAAGAAAAAACAGTAGGCCAAAGGCTTGAGCATAGTAATTATCAGGGAAATAAGGGTATCTTTTCGGATAAAAGACAGCACAGTAAATTCTCGCAAGCCTTTTCTTTTACTTAGCAAATGTGCCGAAACCCAGATGAGGCCGGAATGCCTTACTTTTTTACTTTTTTGGATGCTTCGTTGGATAGCAGATCATGCAAACCATCCAATTGGATATCCTTTTGCTTGCCATAGATGCTTGCCTCTTTCCTATTTTGTGCAAGTCAATCCATGCAGATATTTTATCCATTGATTCAGCATTTTCGATTTTTGGCCATCGGGGCTTTCCTGTTGGTGGCCCTTGGGTGTTCTCAACCCTCGAATGTGGAGAAGGCTCTGGAAGAAAAGATCCTACACTTTGGTCTTGGCGCAGAACCCCAGCATCTCGACCCTCATCTTTCCACCAGTGTGGCCGCACACAACATTCTTTCCGCTCTCTTAGAGGGCCTGGTCTCCGAAGACCCTAAATCTTTAAAGCCCCTTCCAGGAATGGCCAAATCGTGGGAGATATCGGAAGACGCTAAGACTTACACTTTTACACTCCGGCAAAACGGCCGGTGGTCCAATGGAGACCCAGTAACCGCTCACGACTTCGCTTATTCCTTTCGTCGAATCCTCAACCCGAACTTGGGTTCTCAGTATGCATCCATGCTTTATCCATTGAAAAATGCTTCCTCCTACCACCAGGGGCACAAAGCCTGGGAAGAGGCAGAGGTTGGAGTTGCCGTGCTTGACGATTTCACTTTGCAACTGACTCTGGAAAACCCAGTTCCTTATTTTTTGCAGTTGCTCAATCATTACTCCTGGTTTCCCGTTCACCGGCCAACCATTGAGAAGCATGGGGCTTACGAAAAAATTGGCACAGCCTGGACGAAGCCCCAAAATTTTGTCGGGAACGGACCTTTTCTTCTTAGCGGACATCAAATCAATTCGGTTATAGAGGTAAAAAAGAATGATGCCTATTGGGATGCGGATGCCGTCCAGCTAAAGGGGATTCGTTTCTACCCCATTGAGGCGACCTTTACTGAAGAAAGGGCCTATCGTTCAGGATTTCTTCATTTGACCCAGAGTGTATCGGCAGACCGGATTGATTTCCTCAAGGAAAAATATCCAAATGATTTACATTTTGAGCCCTACCTTGGCACCTATTTTTACCGCTTCAACTTGAAGGCTCCCCCCTTTGATGATCAGCGCGTTCGTCAGGCGTTCTGCCTGGCAGTTGACCGGGAAAGATTGGTGGATAAAGTCCTAAAGGGCGGGCAATTGCCCGCGACCAGCTTTACTCCCCCGGGGACCGGTGGCTTTTCCCCCACCCCCAGATTCCGCTATGATCCTGATAGCGCCAAAAAACTTCTTCAGTCTTATCTCCAAGAAAAAGGATTGGACAGGTTGCCACCCATTGAGCTGACCTATAACACCTCCGAAGGGCACAAGAAAGTGGCCGAAGCTCTTCACGGGATGTGGAAAGATACCCTTGGGGTGGAAATCCGGTTGTTAAATATGGAATGGAAGGTCTTCCTCTCCTCGGTCGCCAAAGGTGAATTCACCCTGGCAAGGGCTGGCTGGATTGGGGACTATGTTGATCCTCACACTTTCCTTCATATGTGGCGCTCCGGGGAGGGCTTAAATATGACAGGCTGGACCAACAACCTGTATGATGATGCATTGCAGCGTGCTGAGATGGCTGGTTCGGAAGAGGAGAGATGGGCAAATTTCCAGACCTGCGAAGAGCTCCTGGCTGAGGAGGTGCCCATCCTGCCCTTATACTTTTATGTGCATCTTACCCTGCGCCACCCGACCGTAAAAGGCTGGCACCCCACCCTACTGGATCATCACCCCTACAAATATGTGTATCTGGAGAAGGAGGATTCTCCGTGAGGAAGCTCATCATTTCCCGCGTGTTGCAGGCTGTTCCCACCCTATGGGTTATTGCCACTCTGACCTTTTTTATGACCCGCTATGCACCAGGGGGCCCTTTCGATTCTGAACGGGCAATCCCTGAGGAAATCAAAATCAAACTTCAGAGTCATTTTGGCTTGGATCGGCCTTTGTTCGACCAGTACTTGCTGTATTTAAAAAACCTATTGCAAGGAGACTTAGGCCCTTCCTTTAAATATCCTGAATGGGAGGTGTCCGAATTGATAGCGACGGCATTTCCAGTCTCCTTAACCCTGGGCCTGTTGTCTTTACTGATCGCACTGATGGTTGGCATACCCGCGGGAATGATCGCCGCTCTAAGAAAAAACAGCTGGGTTGATTACCTGCCAATGAGCTTGTCCATGGCTGGTATCTGTTTGCCAACATTTGTCCTTGGACCACTTTTAATCTACGCACTTTCCACCCAGCTGGGAATGTTTCCACCCCTGGGTTGGTACGGTCCTGCAGACTGGGTGCTTCCTTCCCTTACCCTGGGCCTGTTTTATGCTGCCTATATTGCCCGGCTCACCCGAGCGGGTATGCTCGAAACCTTACAGCAGGATTATGTGCGTACTGCCCGGGCCAAGGGGGCAAAATCCTGGAGAATCCTCACAAAACATGCCGCCCGTGGTGGTCTCTTACCTGTGGTTACTTTTCTGGGGCCCGCATTTGCCGGTTTAATTACGGGTTCATTTGTGATTGAGAGTATTTTTTTCATACCCGGGCTGGGCAAGTTTTTTGTAACCGCTGCTTTCAACCGGGATTACACCATGGTCTTGGGCACTGTGCTTTTTTATGCCTCCCTCATCATTCTGCTTAATCTTTTGGTGGATCTTTTACAGGCTTGGCTAGACCCTAAAGCAAGGCAGGAAAAATGAGCTCAACCCACTCCTCATCCTTGGGCAGAGACGCCTGGCTTCGCTTACGGGCAAACAAGATGGCAATGGCCAGCCTCTTCCTTCTTGCTGCCGTTGCTTTGATTTCTCTGTTGGGACCGCTGCTTTGTTCTTATTCATACGACCAGCAAAACCTCGACCGTGTCTTTCAAAGCCCAGATACAACTCATCTGTTTGGCACAGACAACCTGGGGAGAGACCTTTTTGCCCGCACCACTTATGGCGGAAGGATCTCCCTGGCAGTCGGTTTGCTCGCCACCCTGGTTTCCTTGGTTATTGGGGTGACATATGGCATGCTTTCAGGCTATTGCGGTGGGCGGCTGGATGCATGGATGATGCGGCTGGTAGATGTTCTGTACTCTCTTCCATTTATCATTTTTGTAATTTTATTAATGGTGCTATTCGGGCGTAACTTTCTCCTCCTCTTTTTGGCCATAGGGGCGGTGGAATGGTTAACGATGGCCCGCATCACCCGTGCCCAAACGATAAATTTAAAAAATGCTGAGTTTATCGAAGCAGCCAGAGCTTTAGGCTATTCTCATCTCCGTATCCTTTTCCATCACTTACTACCAAACCTGATCGGGCCCATTATAATTTATGCTACGCTTACGGTGCCCGCGGTCATGCTGCTGGAATCTGTCTTAAGCTTTCTCGGACTGGGCGTACAGGCACCGATGAGTTCTTGGGGAAGTTTGATCAAGGAAGGAGCGGAAAAGATGGATGCCGCCCCCTGGTTGCTCTTTTTCCCCGGTATGTTTTTTTGCCTCACTCTTTTTGCCCTGAATTTTTTAGGGGATGGATTAAGGGATGCATTGGACCCCAAATCCTCAAAGGACTAATTTTACCATGGGTCAGCTTACTATCCGCAACTTAGAGGTCAGCTTTCATACTCGCGAAGGAATCATTCGTGCGGTTGACGGGATAGATCTTGCCATTGGTCCGGGAGAAATTGTCGGGCTTGTCGGTGAGTCGGGATCGGGCAAATCGGTCACCTGCAACTCTGTCCTCCAGCTCCTTCCCTGCCCCCCCGCTCAATTTGGAGAGGGTAAGATTGAATGGTCCAGCAAAGATCTTCTACAACTAGATGAGGACAAGATGCGCAGGATTCGCGGTAAGGAAATTTCCATGATTTTTCAGGATCCGATGAGCTGCCTTAATCCTTTTATGACGGTTTTGGATCAGGTTGCAGAGCCGTTAATCATTCATAAAATCTGCAAGCCGGCAGAAGCGAAAAGAAAAGCACTGGAGATGCTCGCCAAAGTAGGGGTTCACCGGGTGAAAGAATATCCAAACTCTTATCCGCACGAATTTTCGGGTGGAATGCGCCAGCGGGCAATGATTGCTATGGCCTTGATCACCCAGCCAGCCCTGCTCCTGGCAGATGAACCTACGACTGCCCTTGATGTTACGGTTCAGGCAAAAGTATTGAGTATTCTTCGGGAACTTTGTTCTGAACTGGGTGTCAGTGTTCTTTTTGTCAGCCACGACTTAGGCTTGGTAGCGGAATTGGCAGACCGTGTCGTGGTAATGTACCGTGGCAAAGTGGTCGAACAAAATGATACCGCATCCATTTTTACTCATCCCAAACACCCCTATGTAAAAGCACTGATTGCATGCCGGCCCACTTTGGAAACTTCAGATGACCGACTTCCCACGGTGGAGGATTTCATCAATCCCGGGAAGGAGACCGAAAAATCACCAGCCGACACATCGCCGCCTAAAACCTCTTCGAAATCCGCCAAAACTCTGGTTGAGGCTAAACGCCTGGTGGTTGAATTTACCACCGATGAAGGATCGGTGCGGGCGGTGAATGATGTAAGTATAAAAATCCCCCAGGGCTCAACCCATGGACTGGTGGGAGAATCCGGTTCAGGGAAAACTTCTCTTGGAAGAAGTCTCCTCAATTTGATCCGTCGACAATCAGGAGAAATTTTATTCAATGGAATTCCGGTTGGACACAAGGGACACCCGCATGAAAAGCAATTCCGTAAGTCCATGCAGATCATCTTTCAAGATCCCTATGCCTCGCTAAATCCCCGCCTGACCATTGAACAGGCATTGGTTGAGCCAATGATTGTCCACAACCTAGGGAGCTCCAAACGGGAGCGAATCAAACGGGTGATCGACCTGCTTGAAGAGGTCGGACTGGGGGAAGAACACCTTGCCCGCTATCCCCATGAATTCTCAGGGGGTCAAAGGCAAAGAATCTGTGTGGCCAGGGCGCTTACCACTGAGCCAGAATTTATTGTCTGCGACGAATGTGTCAGTGCCATGGATGTATCCGTTCAGGCACAAGTTCTTAATTTATTAAAATCCCTGCAAGCTTCCCGCGGATTAACTTACCTCTTTATCTCGCACGATTTGGGGGTAGTCAAATTTATGTCTGACCAAATCTCGGTTATGCAAAAGGGACAGATTGTCGAAAGCGGCTCTGCGGAAAATATTTATAACGACCCCCAAACTAAGTACACTCAGCAACTGATTAATTCCATTCCTGCGGCCAACCGTTCCAAGAACTTTTCTTTTACTCATCCGTCCGTTTCACCTGGACCGTGACATCAAGTTGATTGGGAGTCGGCCCGTAGTAAGATCCCGTTATTGGAGCAACATCGCGATAATCCCTTCCCGTACCCAAAATCAGGTAAGTATCATCCACCACCCGGTTATTGGTTGGATCCAACCCGAACCAACCGTGCCCATGGACCATCACCTCGATCCAGGCATGAGATGCTTGCGAGCCCCGCATTCTTCGATCACAGGTTGAATCAAAAAAATATCCACTTACATAACGGGCGGGAATTCCGAGACACCGGCAAAGGGCCAAGGCCGCATGAGCAAAGTCCTGGCAGACCCCCTTGCGAATTTCCAAGACTTCATTTGCATGGGTATCCACGGTGGTCGTTGACTTACTGTATTCAAAGTTATTGTAAATAAATTCCATCACCTGGTAAGCGGTCTGGAAAACATCTTTGGAACCTTCCTGTAGATCAACCGCCATACGCCAGACCTTAGGGTTTATTTCCACATAGGTTGAAGTTTGCAAATAGTCCCGGTACTCGGGAACGCCTTCCATCTTAGATAAATTGGTCAGCTTTACCCCATAGGGAAAGTTTTCAAAATCTACTCGAGTGCTGGTTTCAACCAAGGAGCGTGCTTCAATCACCAATTTTTGGTGCTCCTCAGGCAACTCAAAATAATGAACAATATTTCCATTTAAATCCAAGTAGCTTTGGGCGCGGCAAATCGGTAAAATTGAAAGCGTGGAGGAAATACATTTCTGCCAATCGTTGGTTATGGGGTGAAGCCTTAATTCATTATAGCTTTGCGTGACCGGGGATGGGTAATGGTAACTTGTACGGTGAAAAACATAGAGTCGCATAATTCGAATCAACGGGTATTCCTAGCCCAAAACATAGAGATTTCCCAAAGAAATCACTGCTGTTGTTGCGCTTGGGTAAAGTTGGCAGAACTTCGTTCGCCTAGGCTTTTAATCTCTGAGGGGAGCAGCACATAAGTCTCAAAAATCCGCTGTCCTATTTCAATCAGGGTAGTCTGCAATTCGTCCAAGGTTTCGTGCAAGCCCTTCGATTGCACCTGGTTCCAATCCGTAAAATTAACCATTGCCAGGGTAGAACCGGTGAGCCTTTCGGCCTCGTTGGAAAATGTTCCTGTGGGCACACCAGATAGGGTGTGCAGACTATGATCAATCGTCCGGATACAAAACCGGATCGATCTGGGAAAATCTTCAGAAAAGAGCAGAAAACTTGCTACATTCTGAAGCGAAAGATTTCCACGAAATTGTTGCCGGAATGCAGACAGGGCAATGCAACAACGTAAAACCGACATCAAATCCGCCCGGGTGGGTTCCTTGATTCTTAGGTTTAAGGTATCGATCATCCGGCTGGTTTGATCTGCCCGTTCGAGATATTTTCCCAGCGAAAGAAATCTCCAGCCCTCACTGTGTGGCACAGTTGCATCTGCCAGTCCCTGAAAAACCAAGGAAAAGCGGGTTATTCTATCCAGTAAAAGATCAGACCCTTGATTGAAGAGATCCAAGGCATCACCATTACGAAAAAACAGGTATATGTTGTTAAGCTCCAACCAAAGTTCCTCAGATAATTGATCCCTGACCATACGGGCATTTTCTCGGGCAAGAAATAGGCAGGAAATAATCGAATTTGGATAGGATTCAGAAAAGATTAATACCTTACCAATTTTTTGAAATGCATCACTTTCTGGATGAACCTGTTCCGCACAGATGGATTGAAGAACCGGTTGCCAGAACTCTTTCAATTGTTGATCGTTTTGAACATATTCTAATGCCTGATTTTGATGAACTTGAATCATGCGGGCCATTCCATCCGCCCTTTCGATGTAACGGCTCATCCAGTATAAATTATCTGCCACCCGGGAAAGCATTGCCTAAAATTCCCTTAAAACCCAGGTATCCTTGCTTCCTCCTCCTTGAGAGGAATTAACGACCAGAGAACCCTTTTTTAGTGCTACACGGGTCAATCCACCGGGCACAATTTCAACATCTTCGCCATATAAAATAAACGGGCGCAAGTCCACATGCCTTCCGGCAATTCCCTCTTCGCAAAAGGTTGGATGCCGAGAAAGGGAAACAATTGGCTGGGCAATGTATTCGCGGGGATATGCCTTGATCAGCCTGGTGAACTCTTCTCTCTCCTTGGCTGTTGACTGATTACCTATTAGCATACCGTATCCCCCAGACTCATTGGCTGCTTTTACCACTAAGTTTTCCAAGTTATCCAAAACATAAGCACGGTCGCAATCCTTCCAGCACAAATAAGTGGGCACATTGGGCAAAATCGGTTCTTGGTCCAGGTAATATTTGATCATCTCTGGAACATAAGCATAGGTAACTTTGTCATCCGCAACTCCCGTACCCACCGCATTTGCCAAAGCCACATTCCCTTTAAGGTAGGCCTCCATCAAGCCGGCAACCCCCAGCATAGACTCTGATCTAAATACCATGGGATCAAGAAAGTCATCATCCAGCCTCCGATAAATCACATCAACTTGTACCAGTCCTCTGGTTGTCCGCATGTAAATACAGGAGTCAATTGAGATCAGGTCTTTGCCTTCTACAATTTCAATGCCCATTTGCCGGGCCAAAAAGGTGTGTTCAAAATAGGCACTGTTGTAAACCCCTGGCGTTAACAACACACATACAGGCTTTTGAGATTTACGGGGAGATAAATGCTCTAATGTGCGCAACAATAAATCCGGATATGCCTCGACTGGGCGCACTGACATTCCGCCAAATGTCTGGGGAAATGCCCTCTTCATAATCTGGCGGTTTTCCAAAAGATAGGAGGCTCCAGATGGGCAGCGTGCATTGTCCTCCAAGACCAGATAATTTCCCTGGTCATCTCGGATTAAGTCTGTTCCGCAAATATGGGCGTAAATTTGCTGGGGTGGATCAAAGCCGACCATTTCCGGTCGGAAGTTTTTCGAGGAATTAACCATTTCCTCAGGTATAACCCCGTCCTTGATTATTTTCCTGCCGTGATAAATGTCGTTGAGAAATAAGTTTAGGGCGAGAATGCGCTGCCGCAACCCATTCTCAATGACCGTCCATTCACTTTCTGGAATTACCCTGGGTATCAGATCAAAAGGAAAAATCCTCTCTGTTCCCCCTTCATCACCATAAACAGTAAAAGTGATTCCATGCTCAAGGAATGAGGCATCTGCCTGTTGGCGCCTTTCTGAAATTTCCTCTTCTGTTAAACGATCAAACCGGTGAAAAATTTTTTCGTAATGAGCCCGGGTCTGCAAGCATTCTCTATCCAAAAACATTTCATCAAAAAAATGTTCAACGGTGTAACCTTGGAATTGGTTGGGTAAGCTCATCTACTTTTTAAAAAATTCAGGGCAAGTCTTGTGCCACTCGGTTAGATTGAAAAGCACATTGTTACTTTTTTGTCCATTCGGCATCCTCCGTTTTGGAAAAGTGCCTTTGGTAGGAGAAAAGAAACTGCTGAGCCAGTCCCGCATATTTACCAAAATGTATCCTGGCAAATTCTTCCATTTGTGAAATTTTCCATGCTTTCATTCCATACTGTTTTTCCAACGATTGGAGGATCCATGTATCGATCGGAAAAGCTTCCGGTTTCTCCCCGCCAAATAAGAGCACACAATCCGCCACTTTAGGTCCGACCCCCGGAAGGTTCATCAGCCTAAGTTTGGCTTCCTGGTATGGAATGTACCTGAGTTCATCCAAAAAATTCGGGTTTTCTCCGAGAAACTCAGCTGTTCCAACAAGGAATTTTGCCCGGTATCCCGTTCCCAGTTTTCTCGCTTCCAATTGGGTTAATTTTTTCAGCCGGTTCCAGCCGGGAAATGCATGAATACCCTCACCCACTTCTTCCCCGAGTAAATGATAAATCTTTTCCTTAAGTTGTTTAATTTGAGGGATGCTCTTGGCAGAGCTTAGAAGAAAAACCAGCAAGGTTTCATCAAGGGGCTGGCGGAGTATTCTTAATCCTGGAAACTCTTTGATTGCACGGCTCAAGATACCATCGCTTCTCCAAGGCAAGGAATCGACCGCTTCCAGATAAGTCTCATCCAGCCATAAGTAATGCAACATTTCCTTTTCGCTTATCCGCGAGTTGGCGGAAGTCCGCCATTCTAACTGTCCCGATACCCACCTCAACTGAACGAGGGAACCATTAACCACTCCAATCCATTGATTTTCGCTTTGTGATGTCCAGGAAAAGCTTTGCCCGCCGACTAACGACTCATTGATACCGGTGAGACAAATTGCGTTCTTCGGACCAAGTGGAATCCATTTCCCTGTCATTGGTATTAGGTAAAAACTTTACCACAGAAAACTCTGGCTCTTGGCAATCAAAGCATCTTTTCCATCCATTAACCTAAGTCGCCAGGCAAGTGGCTGGACCGATTTGTCTGGCCAATCATCCCCAGTCAGGCCGATAAAAACTTCCTTCCCAAAAATTTTCGGATTTTCAATAGGTATCTTAACCGTTTGGGCAACTGGATCCAATGAGGTAATCCAATCTAAAACCCAGTATGCATTTTCAGATAAACCTTGGTCTGAACCATTTACCTTAACCACAAAGTAAAATCCATCACGATGGTTTCGGTCAGAACGACAATAGACTTTCCAGCCTTCATATTCCTGACCGCTAAAAAACTCTGGTATGCGTTTAAAGTCCCGAGTGGAAAAGTAGGACTTGTTGCGTACTTCCAACTCTATTTTAGCCCATAATGGATGGGCAAAAGATAAGAAGCAAAAGACAAGAAGTAAGAGCGGGGAAATAGTCCCCCACGAAACCATTTGAGCAATTGGATTACTCTTCAGAAGCAGCAGGTGCCTCTTGGGTTTCAACTGCTTCTGGTGAACCAGAATCTGGCCCAAGGACATCCGCAGCGGTTGCCTTATCGGAAGATTTCACTTCAGCGGCTGCACTGCTTGGCTCTTCCTGAACGGCAGGTTTTTTGGGAACGGACTTGGAGACTCTTTTGGCTGGCCGTGCCTTGGGGGCAGCTTTTTTGGGGGCGGACTCAGCAAGTGCCTTTTTACGACGGGCTAGGTAAGCAGCACGACGACGGCGCTTGATTAATTTATTGTACTGTTTGCTCATAGAAAAAAATGAATCATGAAGTAACTACAATCAATTGGCAAGCTCAGTAGAGGATAGGTACTTAGCAAATCTCAACTGGCTTACCGGTTCGGGCAGACTCATAAGTTGCATCGATAATTTTCATTAACGCTAGGGCTTGGTCCGGGGTGTTCAGGGGGGCCTCTTTTCCCTCAAGCGTGAGGGCGAAATTTTGGGCAGATCGAATTCTGCCCATATCTTCACATTCCTCCACCACGATGGACCGGTTCACTGAACGGCCATGCTCCTGGAAGTAGAGTTCGCAATCATCAATCGCGGTGGCATCTATGCCGTCTCTACCAAATAAGCGGCGTACCATGCCTCCTGCCTTGGTACCCTGATAAGTCACCGAGACTTCTTCCCGCTTATTCATCTCCGCCCACGAAACCTGAAAACTCAAGACCTGACCGCTTTTAAACCGCACAAAGCCATGGGTAGCACTTTCGACATCAGTCACTCCATCAGCCACATCTGGAATTCCCCACGGTCCTTTAAATCCTTTATCCTGAATAAAATTATCAAAGGTCTGAGCAAGTACATGGCTGGGCTCTGGGTAGTCCATGTAAAACAAGGCCAAATCAATCATGTGCAAAAGATCAATTAAGGGACCACCCCCTGATTGGGCCTGATTGGTAAACCAGCCACCAAAACCGGGAATTCCGGTTCGCCTTATCCACTTTGCCTGAGCCGAGTTGATTGTGCCAATCTCTCCAGCCTCTAAATACTTTCGCATGGCATAAGATTCCGGACGGGCCCGGTTATTGAAATTGAACATCAGGGTTTTGCCCGATTTTTCCGCAGCAACTTTCATTTCCGCTACTTCCGCCGCGTTCAAAGCAGGTGGTTTTTCACAGAAGACATGCTTGCCCGCTTGCAAGGCCTGAATCGCAAGTGGCTTGTGGGTACGGTTCGGGGTTATGATACTAATGGCATCCAAATCGGTCAATTGATCCAACATCTTTTGGGAATCGGAGAAGACATGCTCTGCCCCGTAGGCTTTGGCCGCTTTTCCCGCAGCCTCCTCGTTCATATCACAGATCGCCACAATCTCTGCCCCACCCGCTTTAAATCCGGGAGCATGATACTGCAGCATTCCTCCTGCCCCGATAATTCCTATTTTTTGACTCATTGAAATAAAATTTAGCTATTGGTTATTTGGGGATGGCGGGAAATTTTACCCATTTTTGTTTGGATGTTGAACTCTTCACCACGGTCTCAATAAAAGCCATACCAATGATTCCATCGCGGATATCCGGATAGTCGTAGCCCGATTTTCGGGGAAATTTGCCATCGATTTCATCACGGATTGCAACCGCTGCAGAATTGTAGACATTGGCAAAGGCTTCGATAAATCCTTCCGGATGTCCAAAAGGAATACGGGTATGATCCGCAGCTGCGCCCGTGACATATCCATTACCGCGGCGATAAACCTGTCGGGGTTCACGGGCATCCTTAACGATCAGATCGTTGGGTTCTTCCTGATGCCACTCGAGCGACTTCTTGGTCCCATATACCCGGATATTTAAATTGTTTTCATCCCCATTGGATACCTGGGATGCATAGATGATCCCCCGGGCACCCCCTTTGAACCGCACCAGGACATTTCCATCATCGTCCAGTTTTCTGCCGGGTATATTGACGGAAAGATCGGCACAAAGAGAATCAATTTCCAAGCCACTGATGTAGTGCACCAGATTCTCGGCATGCGTGCCAATATCGCCCATACAGTTTGAAATGCCGGCCACCTTGGGATCCGCCCGCCAATTGGCAATGGATTTGTCCTCCCCGGTCAAAGCGGTGATGGCATAGCCCTGGGGGTATTCACAGACCACCTTGATGATTTTACCAAGCTCTCCCTTTCTTACCATCTGCCGGGCAAGCTTGACCATGGGATAGCCAGTATAATTATGGGTAAGGGCAAAAACTTTTTTGCTCTTGGTGATAATCTTTTTGAGCTCTCTCGCCTCGGACAGAGTGAAGGTGGCAGGCTTATCGCAAATTACATTGATTCCAGCCTCAAGAAAAGTTTTCGCCACCTCAAAGTGCAAGTGATTACGAACCACAATCGAAACAAAATCAACTCTTTCTCCAAGGGGTAATGCACTCTCCTTTTTTGCCATCTCTTGGTAGGAGGCATAGACCCTCGATGGATCAATAAAGAAATCCTTTCCGGAAAGCGTGGATTTCTTGGGGTCCGAGGAGAAGGCTCCTGCGACCAATTCGATCTGCCCATCCAGGGCAGCGGCCCGGCGGTGCACACCTCCAATAAAAGCTCCACGGCCTCCACCGACCATGCCCATTCGAAGTTTTCTATTTTTCATCTGCTCTTCCTATTTACTGGTTTTCCTTGTCGAATGCCGAATCAAAGGCCATCTCGTTGGGCTTAAAGTCGAGTTTTTTAACAAATGCACAGGACTCCTCCGCCCCATGGAAACGGTCCATCCGGCTATCTTCCCACTCCACCGAGAGCGGACCGGCATAACCGATATCATTTAATGCGATGATGATTTCCTCAAAATTCACATCGCCCCTGCCAATGGAACGGAAATCCCAAAAACGGCGGGGATCAGCAAAGGTCGTATGCCCACCAAAAACTCCCACAGACCCATCCCCGTGTCCCCACCAGGCATCCTTCATGTGGGCATGATAAATCCGGTCTGAGAAAGTACGGATGAATTTAACATAATCCACGCCCTGGTACCCGAGGTGGGATGGATCATAGTTGAAACCAAAACGCTTGTGCCCTTTGACCGCCTCGATTGCCCGCTGGGCACTGGCAATATCAAAAGCAATCTCAGTCGGGTGCACCTCCAGGGCAAAATTTACTTTTTGTTTTTCAAACTCGTTAAGGATCGGCCCAAAACGCCTGGCGAAATCCTCAAATCCCTTGTCCCAATATGCCTGATCGGTGGGAGGAAAGGCATAGATCGAATGCCAGATACTCGAACCGGTGAACCCATTAACGACTGCAGGAAAATCATCCTTCTTTCCTCTTCCTGGCTTGGCATTGATAAAATTCCGGCATGCCTTGGCAGTCTTGGCCAATTTCTTGGCCGCACGCTTTCTCACTTTTTCAGGGTCGCCCTCACCCCAAACATCCGCAGGCAAGATGGCTTTGTGACGCTCGTCAATGAGGTCGCACACCGCTTGGCCAACCAAGTGGCTTGATACGGCAAAAGCGGTCAGTCCATGATCGCTAAGAATTTCCCACCTTTCCTGACAATATTTTTTGGAGACCGCAGCTTTATCCACATCGAAATGATCCCCCCAACAGGCTAGTTCAAGACCATCATAGCCCATTTGGGATGCTTTGGCAGCGAGGTCAGGGAGCGAAAGGTCGGCCCACTGACCGGTGAATAGAGTGACAGATCTTGGCATAGTGTTTAATTATAGGGGTTATCAATTACTAGGGATGGTTTGTTTCACAAAATACTCACTTTGGGGGCAACCTCTTTTTTTACGGATTCAACGATGGGGCTAGGAACGAATACTTATTTTCTCGGCGGTTTTGGAACCTAAAGTAAGAAGAGTCTTACCCTCAACTTTTAGTTCCATTGAATCAGCAATTCGATCGTTTTGCATGACTTCGATCTTTTTACCGGGAATCAATTTTTTGTTTCGGGCAAACTGTAAAAACTCTTTTCCCTGATCCTGGATAGATTCAATCCGCACAAAGTCTCCCGTCTCGCAATCGAGTAAAGTACGGTTAGATGCACTGGGCATCGCACCGCGTTTTGTGGGGATCGGATCTCCATGCGGATCATGACTTGGACGACCAAGGAATTCATCCAATTTCTCAAGCACTTTTTCCGAAATGGCATGCTCCAGTTCCTCTGCCTCATCGTGTATCTCTCCCCAGTCAAGCCCCAGGGTTTCCACCAAAAATGTCTCCAACAAACGATGTCTCCGTAACATACTCATACCCAGCTTGCGACCGGCAGCAGTTAACTTAACCCCTTTTCGGGGCCGGTAATTCACCCATCCTTTTTTCTGGAGATTTTTCACCATGGTGGTGGCCGTTCCCGCAGTGACTTGTAAGCACTCCGCAACCTTCCCCATCGCCACTTCCGGTGATCCTGCCTGAACCGACTCGACCAGGATTTGCTTCAAGTAATTCTCTACGGTTGAACTTGGCATGATATTTAAAAACATTCCTAAGCTGTTCTTGACCCCCTTCTTTTTCAAGCATATAAAGTTATACTTTGATTAATCAAAGTTATAAATTTTACTTGCCGAAAATTAAGATGCACAGATTCATCATGGTTATGCCCGTGCTACTGGTCAGTTGGTTTATTGCCGGTTGTGGCAAATCCGACTTCACCATAAGAAAGGATCCGCAAAAGCCCGTGGTGGTCGCAACCACCACTCATTTAGCGGATCTTATCAGGCAAATCGGAGGGGAGCATCTCACCGTGATTCAAATGATGAAGGCGGGAGTGGACCCTCACTCTTACCGGGCAACCGCACAGGACATAACCCATTTGCAAACCGCAGACTTGATCGTTTATCATGGACTGTCCCTCGAAGGGAAGATGGCCCGAGTGTTTAAGGATACTACGCTAAGTCGAAGACCTCCTTTTTCACCCTGTGCAAACTTAGCCAATGATCAGTTATTGAGTGGTGAGGATAAGGATCAAGTAACCGATCCCCATATTTGGTTTTCGCCAGATTTATGGATTCAGTGCGGACAATCGCTTACCACTGAATTGTCCGGTTTACTTCCTGAAAAGAGCACGGAGTTTAATGCAAATTTTCTCAAGTTTAGAAAATCGGTTGAGAAAATGGACCGCTGGGGAAAATCGGTCATCCAATCCATACCCCCCGCTTCCCGGATTTTAATAACCAGCCACGACGCCTTTCGATATTTTGGTGATCACTTTGGCATCCGGGTGATAGCCCTTCAGGGAATCAATACCCTGACCGAAGCTGGACTGGCCGACCGGACAAACCTGGTTGAGTTCATTGATCTGCACAATTCACCCGCCCTCTTTATCGAAAGCAGCGTCAATCCAAAGGCTCTCAAGGAAATCGCCCGTGAGACCGGCTCCATAATTGGCGGCACCCTCTTCTCTGACGCTCTCGGCTCCGAAGATCAATCTGCCCTAGGTCCAAATGAGGAGGTACTTTCCACTGCCACCTGGCAGGGAATGATGGCTCATAATTTACGCACCATTCAAAAAGCGTTGCACCAAGTTCCATGAGCACCCATCTGCCCCACCCTCTTGAGATTCACGATCTCACGGTTGCTTACAATCAAAAGCCCGTGCTTTATGGGATTGATGTGGAAGTCAAGGAGGGTTCTCTTGTGGGAATCATTGGCCCAAATGGAGCCGGAAAGTCCACTCTGATCAAAACCGTAATGGGCATGATGAAGCCCGAGGATGGATACATTAAGATTTTTGGAGAACCCGGAAAAAAAGCAATCACCCGGGTTGGGTATGTTCCACAAAGGGAAAGCGTGGATTGGGATTTCCCGGTTACCGCCATGGATGTGGTGTTGATGGGCAGGTTTGGGCATACGAGGTGGTACAAGAGAGTAAGCAAGAGAGACCGTCTTTTTGCCGCTGAATGCCTCGAGCAAATGGATATGCTGACCTATGCTGACCGGCAAATTGGCAACCTCTCGGGCGGGCAGCAACAACGGGTCTTCCTTGCCCGTGCCCTCGCCCAACAAAGTGATCTGTATTTGATGGATGAACCATTTGATGGCGTGGATGCGGTGACGGAAAAAGCAATCATTGGATTGTTAAAAAATTTACGGGATCAAAAGAAAACTCTTATGATTGTTCATCACGATCTTTCCACTGCACAGGAATACTTCGATCAGCTACTGCTTCTCAACCTGAGGATGGTGGCTTATGGAAAAACTGCGGATGTTTTCACCAACGAACTGCTGCAAAGAACTTACGGGGGGAAACTCACCGTACTCTCGGAAATTGGCAGCCGCAAAGTGGCAGAGATTCCATCCTCTGGTTAGGAGTTTTTTGTGATTTTGAAGTATCCATTTCCAAGAACCGTTTGCTTACATATTTTACTGATCTTCGGCTCGGCAGGTCTGTTGCACGCGGCACAAATTGATCATGTTCATGGAAACAACTGGATCGACCGAGCCATGCGGTTTTGGGCCTTTGAAGATTCATCGATGCGGGTGATTGTTTTCGGGGTTCTCCTGATAGGAATTAATTGCGGACTTATGGGGGGATATATCGTAACCCGCAGGCTTTCGATGTTTGGGGATACCCTTTCCCATGCCGTTTTGCCCGGAGTCGCAGTGGGGTTTTCGCTAAGCCAATCACGCAATGATTGGGCACTGATGCTTGGGGCTATTCTTTCGGGTTTCCTGGGAGTAGCCCTCATTTCCTTGTTCAAAAGATACACCAAAATGAAAGCGGATAGTGCCATGGCTCTGATTTTATCTGCTTTTTACGCCGTCGGTATCTGCCTGCTCGCTCGTTTACAGCAATCCGCTGGAAGCGGTGTGGCAAACCTGGATAACTACTTATTTGGGTCCTTGGTGGGGCTTTCCCAGAGTGATCTCCTGCCTATCCTTGCCTGCCTGATTTGCATTGTTCTAACTTTTGTGGGCTTACATAAGCAATTATTGGTTGGAGGGTTTGATCCTGCTTTTGCCCGTTCTATCGGATTACCCCTCGATTGGATCCACTTCTTTCTTTCGGTCATGCTCGCCTTTTGTATCGTATCTTCGCTGCAAACCATTGGGGTGGTTCTGGTATCAGCCCTTTTGATTATTCCGGCGAGTACCTCCTGGTTACTGACTCATCGAATGACCCGTCTGCTTATTTTATCTGCAATAACAGGTGGGATTAGCGGTGTCCTTGGTTGCTTCCTTTCCTTTTTGAATAATCGTCTACCTACTGGACCAACCATTATTCTTTGCTCCACTTTCATCTTTTTGAGCGTGCTGTTACTCAGTCCACGACGGGGGATGATTCCTTCCTGGATAAGATCCAGAAAGCACTCTCAAAAAATTCGTTCGGAAAATACCCTCAAGGCATGCTTTCAGGTTTTGGAGGAATCTAATTTCGAGGAACAATCGTTCCCGCAGTCACTGCTCGCACGGCGAAGGAGGAAAAGTAATGGTGAAATTGAAAAGGAAGTAGATAGCCTGATCCGCCGCGGTTATGCCACCCGCAATACCCCGTCCTCTATTCAATCAAAAGAATTGCCTTCTGATTCGGTTATCTCGCTTACACCGAGTGGCTGGGAAGTCGCCTGTCGAATGATCCGTAATCACCGGTTATGGGAACTCTACTTAACCAGAGAAGCCTCCTATGCTTCGGATCATGTGCATGACGATGCGGAAAAAATTGAGCATATTATTGGCGAAACCACCGTTCGCCGGCTCGAGCGTATTCTGTCAAATCCTACATTAGACCCACATGGCAAACCCATACCCAGTCAGCATGATATTGATCGTGGGTGGATTTCCTCCGCACCTCAGTAAATCGAAATGGTCCATGCCTTACACGAAGCACTGACTGCTCCTTGGTCCACGCCGGAGCAGATTTCCTGGAATATACAAATTGCCCTGATGGGGACACTTATCTGCTTAACCTGCGGTTTAGTGGGCACTTTTATTGTAGTACGCAGAATGGCTTTACTCGGCGATGCCATAAGCCATGGGATTTTGCCGGGCATTGTTATTGCCTACCTAATAACAGACAGCCTTGCATTGGGCCCCATTTGGTTGGGGGCGTGCTTGGCTGGGCTGGGTTGTGGCTTTTTAATTGAATGGTTCCGTACAAAAACCCCACTCCGGGAAGATGCAGCCATGGGCCTCACCTTCACCTCATTTTTTGCTGTGGGGATTGTCCTCTTAAGTATTCAAGTGGACCATGTGCATCTGGATCCTGCCTGCATTCTTTATGGAGAGATTGGCTTACTCCCCTTGCAAGGTGAGTTCATTCTTGGAGGTCAATCCCTGGGAAACCAGGCTTTATGGGCCATGGGAGCAGTGTGCTTCACCACCATTGCCCTCTGCTTTGCTTTTTACAGGCTTTTACTGGTTACAAGCTTTGATCTTAGCCTGGCAAAGTCCTTGGGCATTCCCATCCAACTGGTGCAATACGGGTTGATGTTGATACTTTGCCTGGTGCTTACCGCATCGTTTGAATCAGTTGGGGTGATTTTAGTACTGGCGATGATGATTCTGCCCCCGCTTAGCTCGTCCTTTCTTTTTACCCGTTTGCCAGTGATGCTTCTCAGTTGCCTGCCCTTCTCTTTCCTTTATGCAATCGGCGGAATTCATCTGGCTCATTTGATGAATTTTCCCATTTCTGCCTCCATTGCCGTGGTGGGAGTGGTTCTATTTATTCCCTGCTGCCTCTTTGGCTCCAAAGGCGGACTGCTTTTACATTTACGAATTATGTCAAAGGAGAATTCATCCAAAAATGTTCTTTCCTAAAAACACAAAAGCCCTCACGAAGAGGGCTTTTGCTCAAACGAAAAGGTAAGACGGTTATTTTTTGGCCAGGGCAATCTTGCTGGCTTTTTTGCTGGAACAATTACATCCATCTATGGAAATACTGTCACCTGCGGCGAGTTTCGTTGGACATTCAAATCCGTCCAATTCAGTTTTGCTTGAAACCTGTACCTGCTTTTCCTTTTTTCCCTGCTTCACTGTCAAAGTTTTAGAATCCGCGTCAAAGCTGACCACTTTTCCTTTGATGGTTTTGGATGGACAGCCGGCAAAGACAGTGGCCGCAAAAAACAGACTGCATAATAGGGTCGTAAATAATTTCATAAATGATGGGTGGTTAAGGGTTGAGAAACATACTAAGTGATACTACCAATCCACTATTTCTAAATACACAAGAAAGAAGTATTCCTATGCTAAGACTAATTTTATGAAAGCCCTTTGCGCTTGGCTCATTTTTATCCTCTGTGGAATTACTTGCCTCTTTGATCCCTCCCTCGCTGCCCACCCGATTCCTGACCTCCCCATTTGGGGGATTTTTGACAAAAATGGCACCAGCCAAGTCGAAGTGGAAATTGATCCAAGAGCCTTTGCGGATGACCCTGAAGCGGAACCTTTTCTGACCATCCCTGCACTGGGTGAGCTCAATGCAACCTCCCGGCAGAATTTGCTGGATGAGGCGAATCAAATCCTCGAAAGCTCTTTGGATATCCGGATGAATGATCAGAAATGGTATCTTCCTGCCTTTCATTACGAATTTGTTGAAACAATCAATAAAGATGAAAACAACGATACCATCGTTTTGATCCGGGCTTCTTCCAAAATTTTCCGAGAGAAAAATGCCACTTACCAGATTCGGGCCAGGGAAACGGCCCCCCTTGATTTAATTTTCACCAATCAAATTAATGGAGTGCCCCACCGAAGAGTAAATGTACTTTTCCCGGGTGAGGAAAGCTTTGCCCTTACCCTACCGACCTTAACAGATTCATTCAGCTCATCAGAAACTGGCACCTCTGATTTTCTCCAAGCAGGCAATGAGGAGTCTGAATCCAGTCATGGGCTTAGCACCCTGCTCTCCTTTGCCAGGCAAGGTTTCGTCCATGTTCTCCCCCTTGGCGTGGACCATATCCTCTTTGTGCTGGGGATTTTTCTCCTTTCAAGAAAATGGAAGCCATTAATCTATCAGGTATCAACTTTTACGATTGCCCATACCATAACCCTGGGAATGGCAACGGTAGGATGGGTTGAGGCACCTTCATCTATCGTGGAGCCAATTATTGCTGGAAGCATTGCATTTGTTGCCCTGGAAAATATTTTTTTTCCCACATACAATCCGCGTAGGTTAGTCCTCGTTTTTATCTTTGGTCTGATTCATGGGCTTGGCTTTGCCAGTGCCTTGTCGGAGCTGAACCTCGACCCATCCGTTTTGATTACCTCCTTGATCGGATTTAATCTTGGCGTGGAGGGGGGGCAACTTGCAGTCATTTTGCTCGCTTGGATTGGGGTGTGCCGTTTGAAGGATGAACAAAATTACCGCAGGGGCGTGGTAATTCCCGTATCACTAGGCATTGCCGTGCTTGGACTTTACTGGATGATTGAGAGACTGGTCGGCTAAATATTTACTGCCTCCTCTTAAAAAAAATTTATTATTTATTCTTTTTTTCGCGTGCAAATACTATTCTGCGGAACTAACTGATAAGTAACTCTAATCTTTTCGACATGGCCCACTTATTAAACGCCCTGATTTTGACGACTCTTCTGTGTTTTTGTACCGCTCACGCCGATGACCTTAAGCTGACATCTGCTCAACTGGCAAAGGAAGTCTCCGAGGTAAATCTCATTCTAAGCAAGGAGCACAAGGAAAGAAATCTAAGGATCCCCCAAAAGTTAGATGAAGGTTTACTGTTGCGGAGAATTTTTCTTGCCGCAGCTGGCCGAATTCCAAATTCCGAGGAATATGATCAATGGTACGATCTGGGTAAGAAATTTAAAAAGCATGAATTGGTTGACCATTTGATTCAATCGAAAGCATATACCAGTCAGATGTTTAATTGGTGGGCGGATCATCTCCGTGCAAAGTCTTACATCATGGGACAGGCAAACCAAATAGGGGCGGGCTTTCTCTATGTTGATTGGCTGAAGTCCCAAGTGTCCGAGAATGTTCCTTACGATGAAATGGCTCGCCTGGTGGTCGCCTCGGAGGGATACCCCTGGGAAAATGGTGCGGTTGGATATTACCTGCGGGACGATGGCATGCCCTTGGAAAATATGTCCAACACCGCCGAGCTTTTCCTGGGCACCCAGCTCGTTTGTGCCCAGTGCCACAATCATCCCTTTGATAAGTGGACCCAGATGGAATACTACCAAATGGCTGCCCATACCTACGGAATGGTAACCCGCATGCAGGGCAAAACGGTTGAGGGGATCAAGAAATTGGCAAAAGACTTCAAGCAAAGCGGTGCAGGGATGCAAATGATGTCGATGTCCGCCAAGCCGGATGTCGTTGAAAAACAGGCCCGTGCTTTTCGCCAAGCCGTTCAGGATATGCTTCTACCTCTTCAATTCGGTGCCATGCAGAAAGATCGTAAACTCAAGTTGCCCCACGATTATAAGTATGAGGACGGCAAACCGCACCAGGTAATCCAACCCGGGGTAATTTTTACAGACAACCCTGATTTAAAGTCCAGCCAATCCAATGATCTGGTCATGCAATATGCCCAATGGATGACTTCGCCGGAGAATCCTAGGTTTACCAAAGTCATTGTAAACAGAATGTGGAAGAAGGTTTTCGGGCGGGGATTGGTGGAGCCCCTGAGCAACTGGAGGGAAGACAGCGAGGCTTCCATTCCTGAACTCCTGGATCATCTGTGCGGATTGTTGGTTCGTTTAGATTATGATCTCCGGGAATTTCAAAGGATTCTTCTCCATCTGGATATTTTTGAAAACCAAGCTCTCGATCAGGAATTGGAGCCTCTTGCCCCATACTATTTTCAGGCACCCACCCTGCAAAGAATGTCCGCCGAACAGTTATGGGATTCTTTGCTCACCCTGGTTGTTCCAGAAATAGACCACCGGCAGTTCAAGGATGAGGCTGATTTTCTCCAAACCAAAAAAGCAAACCTCGAAAAATACCGGCAAAAAGTCGAAGGTATGCCCACGGAGGAGTTGTTCAATATCGTTAAGGAAGGACGGCGGGAAATTATGGAAATTCAGGATGAGATGAACTCCATTAATTCACAGATTAAAGAGGCGGTTCAGCAGGATAACCGCGAAGCCCTCAATCGGCTTAAAAAGTTGCAAAATGAAATGCGTGACAAACAAAGCTCCGCCCTGGCCTCACAGATCATGGGAGAAGACTTTAATGTTCGCTCCATGTACAAAAACAACCCTCCCAAAAAAAAGCGCCAATTATCGGAAGAAGAGAAACGGTATCCCATTTATTTACGAAGAGCATCGGAACAAAATTCACCGGCCGGTTCTGATCATTTCCTGCGGGAGTTTGGACAGTCTGACCGTGACTTAATTGATAATAGCCGAAAGGAGGCGTCGATCCCCCAAGTGCTCAATCTGCTGAACGGGAGCCTTCGCTGGAGATTAATTGATAAACATTCTCCCCTTGCTCAAGCGGTGATGAAAAAGGACAACCTGGAAGAAAAAATCCAGGCAATCTATTCGGCCATGCTTCAAAGAATGCCCACGAAGGAGGAAACCGAGCTTTGCCTAAATGCCCTTCCGTTTCCGGATTTGCCCACCTCTCCTGTTTTCAAAGATTCACACACCCAAAAACAAAAAGACCAGATTACTAAGAAAGCAGAGAAAAACAAAGAGTATTACTTAAACCGGGTACATAATGAGCTCCGGCATCTTGCCTGGGCATTACTGAACTCCCGGGAATTTTCTTTTATCCAATAATTAACCATGAATACGAAAAGTTTTTTTGAATCGGAACTTAACCGGAGAGCCTATTTAAGCTATGCCGCCAAGGGTTTTCTGGGTGTCAGTATTTTGCCATGGTCCACCAACTCCCAAGTGCTTGGTGCCGGCTTGGGACTGAACCGTCCGGTAAACTATGCCCCCAAAGCCAAAAATGTAATCTACCTCTACATGGCCGGTGGGATGAGCCACCTGGATACTTTTGACCCTAAAACCTCTGAGGTGCGTGGCCCGATGGAACAGCTGAAAACCAAAACCGATGGCATAGCATTAGCAGAGACTCTCCCATTATTGGCCAATCATTCCGAAAAGATAGCGGTTGTCCGTGGATTGACCTCTACCAAAGGCGCTCATGAGCAGGGAAATTATTTCATGCATACAAGCTATGACAAAAGAGGGACGATTGTGCACCCCAGCATGGGATCCTGGGTAACCAGATTAGATGGGCGGTTTAATCCAACTCTTCCCGGTGCGGTTGTGGTTGGAACGGGCAACCAGCATCCACTCTCCGGTTTCCTGTCCACCCAGCACCAACCCTTACAAGTCGGGGCTCCCGGTAAAGGACTGGCCAATTGTGAACACAAAGGATTTGATGAGGATACCTTTAACCGGAACTTGAATCTGTCCAAGCAGTTGGACCGGGCATTTGTGGAAAAATACAACCTGGCAAAAGTACGATCCTATGCCGATATGTATGAAGATGCGGTCCGCTTGATGCGTAGTAAAGATTTGGACGCATTTGATCTGAGCCAAGAGACCCAGGCGGTCCGTCATGCCTATGGCAGTGATAATTTTGGTCAAGGCGTCCTGCTGGCCAGAAGGTTGGTGGAAAAACAGGTGCGGTTTGTAGAAGTCCAGCTTGGTGGATGGGACACCCATAACAATAACTATGAGCGTGTAATTGAAAGGTGTGATATCCTCGATCAGGCACTATCCGCATTGTTGGATGATCTGCATAAGCGCGGAATGCTCGACGAGACTTTAGTTGTGCTGGCCACCGAATTTGGCCGGACCCCTGATTACAATGTAAACGAGGGAAGGGACCACTATCCCAAAGCCTTTTCCTGCATGCTTGCAGGCGGAGGGATCCGCGGCGGGCAGGTCTGGGGGGCGACCGATGAGGAAGGGCGTGAGGTTGTCGATGGTGTGACCCAGATACCTGATTTCAATGCCACCATTGCCTACGCCCTTGGGCTTCCTCTGGATGAAATTGTTTTCTCTCCCTCACGCAGACCCTTTACCTTGGCGGATAAAGGTAGTCCCTTAACCCAATTGTTTTAGGAGTCCCACGACTTCAAGAAACCTATCCCATCTTCAGGGATTTTAGCTCGACCTTTGCCTCGCTCATGGGCATGGGTTGTATCTTTAACCAAATTATTAACCACTTAAAAATGAAGTATCTTGCCTACCTTGTGCTCATGCTTCCTCTCGTTGTGTCAGAAGCCAAACCATCCTCATCCTCCCCTGAAAATGTCATTGTCATCGAATTAAAAGATGGCCCGGTTGTTATCGAAACCTTTCCAGATGTTGCCCCCAAGCATGTCGAGCGCATTGAAAAGCTTGCCAAGTCTGGTAAGTATGACGGAGTCGCCTTTCACCGAGTAATCGAAGGTTTTATGGCCCAAACCGGAGATGTGGAATTCGGCAATGTAAAAGATTTCAGTGAACCCCGGGTTGGTACGGGCGGTTCCGACCTTCCCGATCTGAAAGAAGAGTTTAATGACAAGAAACATGTGCGCGGCACCTGTTCCATGGCCCGTTCATCCAGTCCCAATAGTGCCAACAGTCAGTTTTTTATCTGTTTTGAACCGTCCCCATTTCTTGACCGCCAATACACGGTTTGGGGACAAGTGATCGAAGGAATGGACCATGTGGACAAAATCAAAATG
>CALKMX010000012.1 GCA_938091675.1 uncultured Opitutales bacterium | reverse complement strand
TGTCGTACAAAATTGGCATTGACCGGAGTATTATAGTGAAGAAGTCTTAACCTCCTTTTTAAAAGATGAACAAAGTAATCGCCTTAGCCCTATTCTTTTCCATTCCTTTTCTCAGTACTTTGCAAGGTTCTGATCATGCCGGAGCACGCCCAAACATCGTCCTTATATTGGTGGATGATCTGGGCTGGCAGGATGTGGGTTGCTACGATCTGGACGAGCCCACCCCGATGGAAACTCCCCATATTGATTCTCTGGCAGAGAAGGGCGTGCTCTTCCGCCAGGGATATTCCCCGGCTCCCACCTGTGCACCCACCCGTTGCTCCATTATGAGTGGCAGGCACCCAGCAGTCCTGCAAAAAACCCATGTGGTGGGGGGCAACCCGCCCACCCCCTACAATATGCAGGCCCATCCGATCATGGACCCATGGTACAGTGGCAGACTGGAGCTCAAGGAAGTGACCATCCCGGAAGCCTTGAAGGAAAATGGATACGTTTCCGGACATGTGGGCAAGTGGCACATGGCGATTGACCATCATGCCTTTCCTCAGCCCAAGGATCAGGGGTTTGACTATACCCGTGCCCATCTCGGAGAAAGTGCGGCGATGAGGCCCCACCGCCTGACCGGGTTTGCCACCTCAGCAAAGGACGACCCCTACCAGCTGGATGCCGATGGATTCCCCAAGGACCAGACCACCCTGGATGCAGTCGAGTTTATGGAGCAGTCCAAGGCACAACCGTTCTTTCTCTATTATGCATCATGGTTGGTCCATACCCCCATCCATACCCGGAGCAAGGAACTGCTGGAAAAATACTGCAAGAAATTAGGGGTCGAATTTCCGGCCGATCCGGACGGCTGGCCATTGGAAGGGCAGAAAAACCCCTACTATTGTGCGATGGTTGAAATGCTCGATCATTACATTGGCAACCTGATCAAGTACTTGGAAAGAACCCAAGATCCCCGCCGCCCGGGTCATAAATTGATGGAAAATACCTACATCATTCTAACCTCGGACAATGGCGGGATGGAGCAGGTGCCAGGTGAAATTATTACCGACAATTATCCTCTGGACCGTGGGAAGATCAATGCCAGGGAGGGTGGGGTACGTGTGCCCTTTATCATTACCGGGCCCAATATTCCCAGGGCAAAGAAGAGTGAGGTGATGGTGAACGGGCTGGATTTCTACCCGACCATTCTTTCCTGGACGGGCACGAAAAGACCGAAAGGACAGAACCTGGACGGTGCGGATCTGTCCACCCTGCTTTCCCAAAATCCCCAAAATGGAAACCTCGTAAAAAATAAGCAGGGAAAACCAAGAACCTCCATGGTGTGGCACTTTCCTCATGGGGTGGCCCAGCAGTCCACCATCCGTACCGGTGGGTGGAAACTGATCAAAAACTGGATGCCAGGCCGTCCGCAATATGAGCTTTTCCAGTTGCAAACCAATTATCCCAAAAATCCCAGGCGTGGAGATATTGAGGAGGCAAAGAACCTCGCGGACAAAATGCCTGAAAAGGTGAAAGAAATGAGCACGGAATTATTCCGCCGACTCGACGCGATGAAGGCATCATACCCCCACTTTAATCCAAACTACAAACAGTCCCTGCCCGGAAAGGACCAGGTGTGCAAACCATTGGAAAATGGCCGGAAGGGCAACACCGTCTGGGCGAAGTTTGAGGAACGGGGAGCCCAGGTAACATCTGGCCAATTACTTTACACCCTGAACGGGGGAGAAAAAAGCGAGGAGTGGTACCGGGCACCCGCCAAGGTGGAGGGGGACCGACTGACCGCGGTACTGCCCAAGGGGGCTACCCATTATGTGTTCAATTTAATAGATCAGAACAATTTCCTGGTATCGTACCCGCAAATGGTGGATATGCTGACCGCGGGTTCCCGCAAGCCCAAGGGGGCGTATTCCATTGAGGCTTTTGCGGTGAAGCAAAAGTAGTTTGTAAGGAGTTACTTATTTACCAAAACAAAAACGCCGCTTGGTGGGCGGCGTTCTTGAAACAAACTTTTTAACTGAAACAAACTTCGAAAGTTATAAGGTAAGACAGCCGAAGTTTTCATTTCGTTCAAAAAAAGTTCAAAAAAAGTTTTTTTATTTTCAAACTCCTTCGGGAAACTGGTAACGCAGGGCGTTTGCTTCTTGAATAGGAGGGGTAAAAGGGTTTGTTTTTGCCAATGAATGTGTTTCGCTTAGTTGCCATCCTTCCCCTGTTGTCATGCCTTGCCTTTCTTCGGGCGGAGAGTGAAGAGCTCCCCAATGTTGTCTTTATCCTGGGGGACGATCAGTCCTGGAAGGACTACGGATTTATGGGGAGCAGGGTGGTAAGCACTCCCCATATCGATGCCTTGGCCCAAAACGGGCTGACTTTTAAGCGGGGCTATGTGGCCGCCCCCATTTGCCGACCATCGCTGGCATCCATGGCAACCGGACTTTTTCCCCATCAGCACGGCATCACCGGAAATGATCCCTTTAAAAATGAAGACCGGGCAAGCCTCGACCTTCCATTCCGCCAGGCATTTCACCAAAAACCAAGTTTTATCAGGGAGCTGGTAAAGCTCGGATATCTCGCCCATCAGTCGGGTAAGTGGTGGGAGGGGTCATGGAAGGATGGTGGGTTTACCCATGGGATGACTCACGGAGACCCCAAGCGGAAAGGCCGCCATGGGGATGAGGGACTAAAGATTGGACGGGATGGGATTAAACCGATTACCGATTTTGTGGAGCATGCGCAAAGGGAGAAAAAACCCTTTCTCCTGTGGTACGCTCCCTTTTTACCACACACTCCCCATAATCCGCCCGCGCGGCTGCTGAAAAAATACCAGCAAGAGGGACGCCCGCTTGATCAGGCAAAATATTATGCGATGTGTGAATGGTTGGATGATACCGTCGGAGAATTGATCGGGTATTTGCAGGAACGGGGATTGAGGGAGAACACCCTGGTGGTGTTCACCTGTGATAATGGATGGTCAACTGCCAGTTCCAATGCCGATGATCCAAACCAAAAACTTTTCCGTGGGTATGCCCAGCGGACCAAGGGATCGCCCTATGAAGGTGGCACCCGCAATCCCATCCTGCTTTCCTGGCCCAAACGCATTACGCCCGCCGATTCACCCGATCTTGCCCATGCGGTCGATCTTTTGCCCACCATTGTATGCGCGGCGGGTGGGCAAGTGCCCAAAGGTTTGCCTGGTATTGATTTGCTGGACGAGTCCGCCCGTAAAGCACGGGACACGGTTTTTGGGGTCAATCACTCCACTCACAATATGACCCTGGGGGATCCCGATGATACCCTGCAGTACATCTGGTGCATCGAAGGAAAGTGGAAATTAATCAAGCGCTTTGAGGGAAAGGACATTTCCAGCCATTACAGCGGTCTACACAGCTGGGATAAGGCGGACTATCATTTGTATGATTTACAGAAAGACCCGGACGAATTGAATGATCTGGCAAAAGAAATGCCCGAGCGGGTAAAGAAAATGTCTGATAAAATCTCCCATTGGCAAAAAGACACCAAAGGGTAGGGCGGACCGTTACCAATTATCAGGCCGAATGGGTTCGGATGGCCAGGTTTTTAAAGATGGTGGCGTGTTGCTCTTTGGGTTGAGCGAGGACCTGTTCAAAGGCTTCGATCAAGTGGGACTGCAGATCGATCAGGCGGCGGGCGGAGAATTTCTTAACCAAGCCAAGCAGACGGCCCAAAAACCACGGGTTTTGGGAAAATACATTAAGGGTGGTTTTTTCCGTGGGATCATCGAAATGGCGGGCATGCCTGGCAGCCAGCCGTTCAAGCAAATCTTTGCTCATGCGGTCATGCGGGGTGAGTTCGCCGCCGTCCACCAGTACCCGTAACTGAATGAGCAAACGGTTGCGGTTTTGCAGGGTGGCAAGCAAGGGGCGGGCATCTTTGCCCTGAAAGAAGTGACGGTCTATGGCATCCAATGCCCAGTCCAACTGACCGGAAAAAAAAGCTTCCGATGCCTCAAAAAAATCACCCTCCCCAAAGTCGGGCACCAGATCGATGATCATTTGTTCGGTGATCTCGCCACCTTCCGCACCGAGGTAAGATGCAAGCTTGCGGGTTTCTTCCACCCCGAGCCGGGGATGGGCACCAATCTTGCCGGCCAAATATTCCAACGCACCGGAACCAAACCTTACTCCCATCTCCGAAGCGGTCTCCTCGGCAAGCCGCCGAAAAGCAGAGTCTTCTTTTTCGCCCTTGGCAAGATCATGAAGGTCAGAATTTTTCTGCAACCATTTAACAAAGCCATGGCCGCGATGGACCGGACAGGCGGAGATAAGCACCCGGGAATCTCCCAGGCTTTCGAGGAATCCCTTGGCTTTTTCGAGGGCATCCTTGGTCCCCTGGGCCGCACCGGTCTTGTTTTGGTTGATGAAATTTACCTCGTTAAGCCAGACGAGTTTGCCCCCGCCAAATAAGGACAGGGTAGTGGTGGCGGCTTTTGCTTCCGATAAAATACGGACGGCATCGTCCACCCGGTCTGCCCGTCCGTCGATGATTTCCCGGGATAAATCGTCCGGAAAATCCTGTGCCCATTGGTCAAATATCTCCTTTGCTTTTTGGCGGACGATGTAATCATCGTCCCCGAGGATTGCACAAAGAGAACCGTTTTGCATGGATTGGATCGGTTGCCTGCCAAGTTTCTGCCAGAGATGCGCAGGAGCTAAAAATTTATAACTCGATGTTGCCGACTTCTGCCGCAGCCAGGACTTCCTCCATCTTGTATTTGCGCAATTTCCGCCGCATCCAGTCGAGTGCCGCTGCGGTTGCCCGGCGACGGTTGGATGCACGGTCCCCGCGGAGGTTGATCTTTTTTGCCCATACACCAAGGGGGGAGGAGTATCCCAGATAGATGGAACCGATTGGCATGATCTGTGTGCCCCCGGTGGGGCCGGCAAATCCAGTTATGCTCAACCCGTAATCGGTGCCAAATTTTTCCGAGGCGGAGGTGGCCATGGCAATAGCAATCTCCTCACTTACCGCTCCGTGCTGTTCGAGCATAATCTCAGGAACTTCGAGGATTTGCACCTTTGCATCATTGTGGTAACAGACCGCTCCTCCATGAAAGACTTTGGAAATGCCGGGTATTTCGGTAAAGGAGGAGGAGAGCAGACCACCGGTGCAGGACTCTGCCACTGCAAGGGTCTGGTTGAGTGAGCGGAGTTCGCGGAAAATGACCTCGGCAAGGGAACGGTCGCCATAGCAGACAAAGTCTTCGCCCATTTCCTCACGGCAAAGGTCGCCCAAATGGTTCAGTTCCTCCTCGTTTAACAAATCGGAATCGAGCGAGCTTAGGCGTAAATCCACCAGCCCGGCATGAGCACAATACCCAACCACCAGCCCGGGCTTATCTGCGAGGATGGGGGAAACTTTCTCAGCCAGGGCAGATTCCCCAATGCCCGCAGTGCGTAATTGCAGGTAACAATCAATTTCCGGAAGCACCCCGGCAGACTGCAGCCTTGGGATTACCTGTTGTTCGAACATGGGGTGCATTTCGCGGGCAGGTCCGGGGAGCATGACCAGGATTTTTCCGTCCTTGTTCAAAAAAAGACCGGGTGCGGTGCCATAGGGATTTTTTAGAATCTCGGCATTTTTTGGGCGGTAGCACTGGCGAAGGTTAATTTCAGGCATGGGGCGTTCCAGTTGTTGGAAACGCAAACGAATGGCCTGTTCAACTTCGCTATCATAAATGAGTTCCTCGTCGAGTGCCTCGGCGATGGATTCGCGGGTCAAGTCATCCGTGGTGGGCCCGAGACCGCCAGTGGTGATGACAAGATCCGCCCGTTTCCATGCTTCGGCAAAGAAAGTTTTAATGTCTTCCGGGTTGTCCCGGATGACCAGGTTGACCGCCGGTTCGATGCCATGATGAGCAAACTGCGATCCAAGATAGGTGAGGTGGGAATTTTCCCGGATTCCAAGGAGGAGTTCATCTCCAAGTGTAATAGTTTCTACGCGAATGGTCGAGCTCATGGCAAAAGATAGGCGTTCAGGTTGTGAAACGCAGGATATGGTTGTAGACTTGCAATGTAATAAAGTACGAAGGATTCTTTAGATTGCCAATGCAAAATGAGAAACATGAACTGGGCAGGGTCGTACGTGCATTGCCCCAGACACCTGGCGTGTATTTAATGAAAGACCGTTTGGGCCAGGTCATTTATGTAGGGAAAGCGAAAAATTTAAAACGCCGGGTATCCAGTTATTTTCATGGATCCCGCAGGTTTGTGCGTGCCCAGCCAAAAATTGCGGCGATGGTTGAGATGGTCAGGGAGATATCGGTTCATCAAACCCGCAACGAGACCGAGGCCCTCCTGCTCGAGGGAAAATTGATCAAACAATACAAACCCAGGTACAACACCGACTTTACCGATGATAAACAATTCCTGCTGGTTCAGGTGGACTTACAAAACAAACTTCCGCGCTTCCGCCTCTGCAGAAACCGCAAAGAGGATGGCTCCCATTATTACGGGCCATTTGCCCAGGCGGGCATGCTGCGTTCCACCCTCAGTGAAATGCGTAAGCGGTTTGGCATTCTTCTGTCGGATGCCAAGCCGGAATTTCTTCCCAATGGGCGGGTAAGGCTCTACCAGGATGCCCGGGCAGAAATCTTTGCAGGGCATAATGAAACCACCCTGGAGGAATACCGCGAGCGGGTGGACCGGGCCTGTTCGTTCTTGGAGGGGCGGGCCAAGGAATTGCTCAAGGAATTAAAGGAGGAAATGATCAAGCGGGCGGAGGCGTTGGACTTTGAACGGGCGGCGAAATTGCGTGATCTTACCGATGCCCTCTCCAAAACCATTCGTAAGACCCGCAGGTTTACCAGGCATTGGACAAAGGATGAGCAATTGGAGGACGAATCCGTAAAGGCTCTCGGAGAAGCCCTTTCTCTGGAGGAAGCACCCACCACAATTGAGTGTTTTGATGTGTCCCATGTTTCCGGTACCTTTGTGGTCGCCTCGATGGTTCGCTTTGTCGATGGGCGGCCGGATCGCAGAAGTTACCGGAGGTTTAAGGTGCGTGGAGGCATGGGCAACGACGACTTTGGCTCGATGCAGGAGGTGGTGGGGCGGCGATATGGCAGGTTGAGGGATGAGGGGCGGGCGATGCCCGACCTGGTTGTGATAGATGGTGGGGTTGGGCAGGTGGGTGCAGCCCTCCATGCGTTTAATGAACTGGGCATGAGTGCTCCGCCTTTGATTGGACTGGCCAAGCGGGAAGAGACCATTGTGTTTGGGGATGAAAGGGAGGAACTTCTGCTACCCAGGCGTCATTCCGCCTTACGTTTGCTCCAGCGCCTGCGGGACGAGGCTCACCGCTTTGCCAATCAGTTTAATGCCGATCTGCGGAGCAAAAAGATCCGGGAATCGATCCTGGATGATTTTGCAGGATTGGGAAAGGTGAAGCGTGCGGCAATCCTGGGGGAATTTGGGTCTTTGGAAAATTTGAAAAAAGCCAAGCAGGAAGACCTGGAAAAGGTGGAGGGGATTGGTCCGAAACTGGCCGTCCGCTTATACGAATTTCTTCATTCCGGGAACTTTTCGAGAAAAGAGTAATTTCTTTCTTTCAAGCCAGCTTTTAGGCTTTCCTATTCCATGGATGTGAACAAGCTAGGTAGTTTTGCATGAAAAAACCGGTGTCCAAATTAAAGATCATTTCATGGATAGTGGCGGTTATTTGTACCGCACTGGTTTTGGTTTGGACAAGCATGCCGATGCTTTTGCAAAGTGCGGTGGAGGGCTTACTGGAGGAAGTGGATACAGATCTGCAAACCATCTCGATTGACCGGGTAAACCCCTGGGCGATGAGCCTGTCCAATTTGAGTTTGCATACCGAGGAGGGCAATCTTTCCCTGAAGAGGTTTGATGCCCGCTTCGACCCGCTTGGCCTTTTGGCTGGAAAAGTGCATGCAGTTTCCCTCTCTTCTCCAAGTGTGCAGATTGATTTCAAGGAGATAATCGACCGTATGAATTCGAGAGGGGCAGATGATGAAAACTCCAGGACCTTGCAATCGGAGGCAGAGGATTTCCTTGCCAATCCCCCCTTGCAGCATCTTCGCTTGCGCGACGGATCGCTCATCCTCAACGGAGAAAATGATAAGCTTTCATCCAAGTTGGTATTGGAGGGAGATTTTCATCCTGGGCTTGCTCAGCTAAGGATGGATGGGAATCTGTCTGGCTTGCCCTGGCTGACCGATGTTACCGTAGTGCGGGAAGGCTTAGACCTGTTTCTTGGTGCCTCCGCTTATTTCCCTGACCTGTCAACCATTGAAAAGGCGGCAAATTCTGTGTCTGCGGTACTTGGCCAGGACGAGGACCTTGACCTGAACGAGTGGCTAAGCATCGACCAAGGGGCGGCCAGGGGGAAATGGACTGGACGGGTGGAGGAGGACGGAATCGTGGATCAGTTTATGGACTTTAATGTGACCGACCTGGTCATGCAGATTATGGGATTAACCCTGGATATTCCCCAGGCGATATTGTTTGTAACTCCCCACTCGCCCACCTGGGTTGAATCCAATTTCTATGCCAATGCAAATTGGGGCGAGAACCTGCAGATAAAAGGGCTCAAAATTTCTGCAAATATAGAAGATGGGAAGCCCAGCCTGTCCCTGCGTGTGCAAAGGTTGCGGACTCAGGGAGTTCTTCCCAAGGCGGAGGTCCTGGGCTTGTCGATTGACGAAGCGGAGTTTGCATTTGGAGAAGAGGGAGAATTTCTTGGCTTGCGGAAGGCAAGGTTGCGTTTTTCCGCCCTGCATTTGGAAGAAGGGTTGTTTAATTTATACGATGGTGAGCTCAGTTTGGAATGGTTGGGAGAGGACCGTTTTCAGGTGGAACTGCTGAAGGCAAATGGATCGATACCAACTTTGGGACTCAACTTTCACAAACTTGGATACTCAGGTGAAATTGCCCTGGATTCACTTCCCCAGTTGGGCAGTGCGCAAACCCTTACCATTGCGGAAGCCTTCCTGGGGGAGGATCAAAAGATGGAAAACCTGAAAATTGAATTCAAGGTAGACTCATTGGAAAGGATTGAACTGTCAGCGGTGAATATGCGTGTAAACGAGTTTGAGTTTTCCCTGGATCCGGCAAATTTTGTGATCGAGATGCCTGAATCAGAAAAGGGGAGGGTTGACCTTTCCCTGCTTGAGGCTGACTTGGCGTTTGCGGATTACGAAGATTTCTTAGTTAAAAATATTCAGGCGAATATTAAACTCAATTCCCTGGATCCCCTCGACAGCAACGGTACCCAGAGTATCCGTTTTGATTTGCACGCAGGAGATCAGGTCTTGGAAAATGGAGAGATTCGTTTTGAACTGCTTCCTTCCGGTGAGAAAAGAATCGAAACCGTGGAACTTCGGGCTTTTGGGGGCTTGGTCACGCTGGAGGAGACAAAAATTGGGGATGATCTGGAAAACCTCGAACTTCGCACACTGGTAAAGGGGCTAAATTCTCAAGAGTTAATCTCGATCTTTGAGGATCTCGATGCCCGCATGGAAGGCACTCTTTCCGGAGTCTTGAGTGTCCGGAACGATCCCTCTGTGGGTTGGGATTTTTACGGGGGGGCATTGTCCCTGGATCCATCCGAATCTGCAAAGTTGTACCTTAACACCCAGGGAATGCTGACCGAGGGCTTGGACCCAAAAAGTTCGGAGTATAAAAATATGTACCTTTTGGAGCGGGCACTTCAGGACCTTGATCTGGAAAGCTTACATATCCTCTTTAAAGTGATGGAAGATGGCGAGAGGTTGGTGGAAATGAATGTCCGGGGAGAATCTGAAGTGGACGGAAAAGATATTAGCGTGGAGTACCGGCCGAAAATTGTGGGCGGGCTGGATGCGTTGATCCAACAGGCGGACCTTTCCAAATGGGGGATCGCGCCGTAAATCAATCGATCCTGTAGCAAAGAAGATGGTTGCCCGGAATCCATACTTTGGCATACAAAAGTAGCGTGAACAAACTTATCTTTTTTCTTATTGCTGGGGCTCTTTCCCTTACGCTTTCGTGCACGGTGGTAAAGACACAGCACCACATCACCTTGGATCACAATATCACCATCAAGATCGAAAAAGAGGTGAACAGCTTCCTTGATGATTTGTACGATGAACCAACCAACCAGTAATTCTGCTCCCATGAAAACACGGCTATTGTCTCTCATTTTAATCTCATCATTTTTTAGCTTCTCAGTCTGGGCAGATTACTCGGACCGGATGAAGGCCAGGTTATCCGATGTGGTCGCCGCGAAAGATGCCGGTACCGTTGGAGAAGGGGTGGATGGCTTTCTTCACCTTCGTAAAAGCTCCAATAGTAGCGATGCAAAACTGGTCGAATCCGAAAATGCGGACCGTAAGGAATTATTCAAAGACTTGGCGGCTAAAACAGGGGGCGATGTTTCCGCGGTTGCCCGCAAATTTTCCCAGGGCATTGCCACCAAGGCAAAGTCGGGCCATTGGTTTAGAAAATCATCCGGTGACTGGGTGCAAAAATAATTCGTTTTGTTCAGGCCAACTTTCCTTTCCGTTTGTTTGATCCTTTTCTTATCCGCCTGCCAGGTAAGTAACAAGGCTCCATCTGGGGCAAAAGACACCATCCCAACGGATGGATTTGCCCAAGATTCCTACGAAGAAATCTCCAGGCAACTGCAGGAAAGTATCGACCATGAAATGTCCCTTAACCAGGAATCTGCATGGTTAAATCTTAGGTTGCAGGTGGTGGAGGCGGAAAAGTTTGCCACTCAATGCCGTTCGTCCGAATTGAAATTGGCTGCGGAAATGTCCCGTTTTGGATCTCTGGATAAACGGTTGCCCAAGGGTGGCTTTATCAAGGAGGAAGAACGAATTCGCTGGAATGCACAACTGGATGTGAAAAAATCTGCCCGTATCACTGCCGAGGCACGGGCCAATTTATTGCGCCGTGACCTCAAGGACCTGACCGAAAAATTGCTCAAAGATGGGTACCAGGCACCTGCCGGTTCAGTTTTTGAATAATTTCGAATTTATTGCGTGGACACAATGCACAGGATTTTAATTGTCGAATCCTTCCAGTTTGGCAAAGATTGAACCCAGATGCAGGATGTGGTGAATCAGATTACGGCAAACCCATTGTTCAGTTTGGTACTGGCTTTGGTTGCCTTCATTTTGATTTTCCTGATTTTAAAAAGTTTGTTCCGCATCGCCCTCTTTCTGGTGGCAGTTTTCATGCTCTATGTGGGTTATGTTTATTTTTTGCAGGAGAAATATCCCATTCCCGAAATCGATCCCAAAACTGTTGATGAGTGGACCCAGAAAGTGGTTGACCTTGTGCCCACTGATTTCAGCCTCAATCTGGAGGATTCAAATTTTACCAGACCGGATCGTAAGGACTGATATTTTGATGATCCTTGGTTTATTCCCGCTTGGTTTGTGAAAATTCCCTGGCCCCTCTTTCTCGCGTGGAAACAATTGTTTCCTTCCCAGAAAAAAGTTTCCTTTTTCTCCCTCTTGGCAGTAGTGGGTGTGGCCCTTGGCGTAAATGTAATGATTGTGGTGGTCGCATTTATGAAAGGGTTTCAGCACAAATTCCGTGAGGATATCATTGATGCCCAGGGGCATGCCCGTGCCATCCCCCTGAGCCGTACCAAAGAATGGGGGATTCTGCAGCAGGAACTGTTAAAAAAATCCGAAGTTTTAGCGGTTTCACCTTACCTGCAGGGTCCTTTACTCGTACAAAAAAAGGATTACCACTCGGTCCCGCTTTCCATCGGGCTTGATCTTTCGGCGGGGGATTCAGTCCTGCCTTTGGATGAATTTTTACAAAATGGTCAGATGAGAATGGAAACTCACAACGCTATCGATGTTACTCCGGTGCCAGATAGCTCATCGTTGCAGGATGATGTGGTTTTTGTCAGTCAATATGTGGCCAATCGCCTGGGGGTTCGTCCGGGTGCAATTTTACGGATGGGTGAATCGAAAGGTATGCGGGACGATACGCTGGGGGTCCGCGTGGCAACCCTGGGGTCTGAGGTTCCCTCTGCGGAGTGGGAACTCGAGTATCTGGGAGGGGAGGAATGGTCTCTGAGTTCCTTTGGGCTTGGCTTTCAAACCAAGATAAAACCAGTGGGCGATTTATTGGATGGGGGCCCAGGTACCCCCACCTTTGCCTTGCTGTCCCCGTTTTCTCCACCTGAAATTGGGGCCAAATCGACCTACCAGACATTTAGGGCATCGACTGTTGAGGTGTTTTCCCCGGCGATGATCGACCGTGCCCAGGCCAATGAGATGGTACCGCCCAAAGAGGTCAGGGTTGGGGGAATCTTTGAGGTGCCATGGCAGGGCTTTCATGCCGAGGCAATGATTGGTTCGTTCAGGCTGCTGGAAGATGTCAGGTCCTCAACCGGGCTTTGCGATGGTATGTTTTTAAAGTTCTCGCCCGAGATATCGGGAAATGAGGAATCGCTACATGCCTTTTGTGAGGAACTCGAATTGTCCCGCTCGGTTGACTGGGCTTTTGTTCCATGGTTTGTGGAAAATGCATGGTTTTTTGATCTCCTCAAATTTGAGGAATACCTCATGATCCTGATCATGGTTCCGATCGGGCTTGTTGCCGCCTTTGCCATTGCCATCGCCCTAATGACCACAGTGCTCCGGAAGATTCGTGAAATTGGTCTGCTTGTAGCGATGGGGGGAGCCAGGGGGATGGTGGGGTCAATTTTCTGCCTGCAGGGATTTCTGATTGGTTTGCTCGGGGCCGTGCTGGGGTGCGGATTGGCCCTGCTTTTTATCTGTTTCCGCGATGAAATTATGTCGTTTATTGTTGTGCGTATTGCCGGGGATGAGGGCAAAACGGGGGTTGCCCAGTTTTATGATTTTTACAGTTTGAGCGTCCCGTATCCCTGGGAATCGCCCGAGAGTGCATCCACCTTTCTTACTTTTGGAGTATTTGCCGTTCTGGTGTCCACCCTTGCCGGATTGATCCCTGCGTGGCGGGCTTCGCGGATGAATCCAGCTGATGCATTGCGAAATGAATAGCTCGACCATTTTACAGGCGAAGAATGTTTCCAAGACTTTTTCCCTTGGAAATCAGAGCTTCAAAGTTCTTCAATCGGTCAATCTCTCCCTCCATGCCGGATCCTCCCTGAGCATCCGGGGGGAATCAGGCTGTGGCAAAACAACCTTGCTCAATATTCTTGCCCGGATTGAAAGTGCAGATACCGGGGAGTTGAGTTGGGGGGACCAGACCGTGCGTTGTGACCGTATTGCCCGCCGGGATGAAGTTGCCCGCCGGGCAAAATTCTTGGGGGTGGTATACCAGGCCTATTATCTGGTGCCCGAGCTTGATGTTTTGGAAAATGTAACCTTGTCCGCAAGAATATCTGGTGGGGTGGACGGTTCAGTTAAGGATCGTGCCCATTCCCTGCTTCAGCAAATGGGAGTAGCGGACAAGGCAAGGCAAATCCCGGGCAAGCTTTCGGGCGGGGAGAGGCAGCGGGTTGCCATTGCCCGGGCCCTGCTAAATTGTCCGGAAGTATTGCTGGCGGATGAACCGACTGGCAACCTCGATGAACGGACGGGGGAGGAAGTGATGGATCTATTGCTCCGTGCCTGCTCGGAGGAGGGGGCCGCCCTGATTTTGGTAACCCATAACCATGCCTTTGCCCGGGCGACTGCTCAGCAGACCGTGCTGTCGGACGGAATATTGAACGAGGTTTGACCCCCAGGGCTTATTTCTCCATGAACAATGCTATGCCAACATCTCTTAAGTGCGGAGTTGCCGGAGTGGGTTATTTGGGCAAGCATCATGCCCGGCTTTACCATGCCCTGGAAGGGGCAGAACTGGTCGGAATATTTGAGCCCAATGACGAGGCGGCACATTCAGTCTGCCAGGAATATGGGTGTACCCGCTTTTCTTCCCTTGAGGAATTGGGTGCTGCCTGTGAAGCGGTAAGCGTAGTCTGCCCGACCGACCACCATGCCGAAGTCGCCCTAGGTTTGATAGAGCAGGGTTGCCACCTGCTGGTCGAGAAACCCCTGTGTGTTTCCTCCCAGGAAGCGGAGTCTATTCTTGATAGGGCAAAAGCGGCAAAAGTAATGGTACAGGTCGGGCATATCGAACACTACAATCCAGTGATGACTTTTTTGGAAGGGGAGGTGGAGCAGCCAAAGTATTTAACCGTTGAACGGCTTGCCCCATTTCAGCCCCGTGGCACCGAGGTGGGAGTGGTTCTAGATTTAATGATTCATGATGTGGGGATTGCCATGGCCCTGGTTGACTCACCGATCGAACGGATCGATTCGATTGGTGTGCGTGTGCTTTCTGCGACTGAGGATATTGCCAATACCCGACTGGTATTTGCCAATGGATGTGTGGCCAATTTAAGTGCCAGCCGGGTGAGTGAAAAGAAAGCCAGAGAAATCCGGGTGTTTCAGGAAAGTGGATATTTATCGCTTGATTTCATGAATCAAAAAGGTCATTTGATCAAAAAATCCGGCCCAACCCTTGAAAGGCACGAAGTGCCGGTTGAGCAGGGAGAACCCCTCGCCCTTGAACTGGAATCTTTTCTTTCCTGTGTGCGGGAGACCACCATTCCCAAAACAGACGGAAGCTTTGGTAAATCCGCCCTTGAGGTTGCCCTTACGATTACCCGGCAGATTCAATCCAACTGGGCATCTTGAGCAGACAAATTGATTTCTCCCCCGCAAACGGTCCGTGTGACCTGTTGGTAATTGCGGGCGAGGCTTCCGGGGATGAGCATGCGAGCCGGCTCGTTCAGGACCTTTTACATGCCAGGCCGGAATGCAAAATCTCTGCCCTGGGTGGAGATGAATTGAGACGGGTTTTGGGCAACCAGGTTTTTCCCCTAGCGGAGCATGCCGTGGTTGGATTGATGGAGGTGCTCAAAAATTACCGCCTCTTTCGCAACCTATTTGACTCCACCCTTGAATGGATTGAAAAGGCCCGTCCAAAATGCGTTTTGCTGGTGGACTATCCGGGCTTTAACCTTCGTCTGGCCAAAGCATTAAAAGAACGGGGGATTTCAAGGAAGGGAGGGGGAGAGACTGTGGTTTTACAATATATCAGCCCGCAACTGTGGGCATGGAAACCAAAGCGGCGTTTTGGCATGTCAGCCACGCTGGACGGGCTTGCGGTTATTTTCCCCTTTGAGGAAGAGTGCTATGCAGATGTTTCCCTGCCTGTCTCTTTTGTTGGGCATCCCTTTTCCCACCCGTCCTACCGCCCGGGTGTTCGCTATGATAAATCCGGTGCCATCCTCTTGCTCCCGGGGAGCCGGGCGCAACCAGTCTCCCGGATTTTGCCTCCTTTTCTTGAGGCATTTGAAATCCTGATTAAAGGTGGCAGGAATATACAGGCGTTACTCCCCGTATCAGATGAGAGGATTCGCAAACTGGTTGAGCCAATGGTCAGGGAACGAAAAACTATTTGTGATCAAATCAAGATTGTAGATCGCGATCACGACCTTCCCGCCAGGGTTGCTCTGATGAGTTCCGGCACAATGTCCCTATCCTGTGCCTGGGCAGGAGTACCCGGTGTTATTGGATACCGGGCCCACCCTATCACTTATATGATTGGGAAAAAGCTGGTGGGCGTGCCATACCTGGGGATGGCAAATCTTTTATTGCCCGATGACCCGCCCAACCCGGAATTTTTGCAGGGCCGGGCAACAGGCTCTGTACTTGCGGCAGAAATCGCCAAGATCTTAGACAATCCGCAGGCAGGAAAACAGGCGGCAGAAATCTCCCAAAAGTTACATGGATTACTCGCCAAGCCCAAAGAGCGGGGAGTGGTAGACTGGTTGATTCAGGAAGGAAGGCTGGGATAAGTCCGCATCTGTTCCCACAGGCGCAGAGCCCGTTTGGAAAGGGCTACCCGGCAGCGGTCCACTTCCGATAAGCGGGACTGCAAATTCTCATTCGCAATCGTAGACACATCGTCCATGTTGTAGAGGAACACATTATCCACGGTGGATGCAGCCTCTTCGACATTTCTGGGGACCGATGCATCAATCACAAAAAGGGGCTTGGATGGACGTTTTTTCATGGCAACCTCGATCTGGGCTTTGGTAAGCAGTGCCTTGGCACTTGCGGTGGAAGCGAGAACCACATCGAAGAGGTGTAAGGAATCGTGAAACTTGGAATAAGCCAGGGTGAAACCGTCAAATTTCTGAGCCAGTTCATCGGGCTTTCTTTGACTCAATGGGCACCAGTCAAAGGTACGCCCGGTCACGGTGATGGCTTCGGACCCGCGCGACTTAAAGGCCTCCAGTGCGCTCTCCGCTACTTCCCCCGCTCCCACAACCAATAACCTGCACTGATCAATCCGTCCAAATATCCTGCGGGCAAGTTCACACAAAACATTACCCAGGTTTACCTGTCCACGGGAAATCCCCGTATTCGTCCGTGCCCATTTGGCTGCCTGGAAACTCTTTTGAAATAATCGGTTGAGCACCTTGCCGGTTGAATTGCGCTCGCTGGCATCATCATAGGCCTTTTTTAACTGTCCGAGGATCTCGGTTTCACCGACCATTTGTGAATCAATGCCCGAGGCAACTTCAAACAAGTGTCTCACCACTTCGGCCCCGGTCCGTCGGTAAGTCTTTTTCTGTATGAATTCAAGCTCAAGATCACGGAAATCCGCAAGGTATTCCATCAAATATTCAATTTTGAATGAGTCATCGCCTGCGCCATAAATTTCGGTGCGGTTGCAGGTGTTGAGGACAAGGCACTCCTCCAACCCCGTGAGTTTTTCCATGCCAAGATAGAACTTTTGGATTGAATCATTGGGGAGCCCGATTGTTTCGCGATCGTGCAGGCTGGCAACCTGATGAGAGGTGCCAAGTAGAAAGAGGGTATTTTCCTGGTCACTCATCAGAATTGGTAAGCAAGGGGAGAGGAGGGCAGGGGCTTATAGGCCTGTATCTTTGTTTTGGAACTGACCAGCGAAAGGGAGAGCAGGGCAACCGCAAAGAGGGCAATGGTCCACTTGGCAAAACGGGCACCATATAGCCGGTTGCTGATTCGCATGACAAAGAGCAGGAGGTAGCCAATCCATAGAGCAGTGGTAACAGTAAGTTTGATATGGCTTACAAACTCCGGGTGGCGTGTCCAATGCATGATTCCCACAACCATGGACAAAGTGAGAAAGGAAACTCCAACCGCAAGCAATCTCATGGCTGCAGCATCCAGTTCCTGAATAGGGGGGAGGTATGGCCCCAGAAAACCGGGCCTTCTCGACAGCAGGGTTTGTCGCTGAGAAAGATACATCATACTGACCACGGCAAGCAGACAAAAGAGACCGTAACTAAAAATGGCAATGGATGCGTGCAACTCGATCCATGGATCCTTAAAAAGACGGGTGTATCCATCTGCCTGCCAGTATGGGAAATCCCATTTTTTAAGCCCCAAAGAAAGTGAACCAAGAAGCAGGGATACACCTGCGCAGAAAGTGCCCAACAGATTGAGACGCCAAATTAAGCGGAGTAAGAGAAATGCGAGGATGAGGGACCATAAAATAAATTGGGTTCTTTCCAGTCCGTTCCCCAGGGGGCATCCATGAATTTCCAACCCCCTAAAATAAAGCGCCCGGGTTTGCAGGAAAAAACCGGCAAGTATAAGAAGGAAGGGGCTTTCCTGCAGGACATTGGGGAACCGGTGTCTTGTCTTGACCATGCCCAAGATGAAGGATGCTCCGTAACATGCGGTGGCGAGCCAGAGCAAATCTCGAACATCATGAAAGTTCATAGGTTCAAATGATAATAATCCTTAAACCCTACATGTTTCCACAAAGATCTTCGATTGTAAAAGTAGGATGATAAAAGAGAGCTAAGAAGAATAATGCACCGGAGAGGAACTAAAGTACTTACGCATGGATGCACAGTCCGACCCTTCGCAATTTACACAACATGGCCGGATTGAAGACTTGAAGTCATTCTTCATGTGCTCAATCACGAGTCTGGCACATAGGTCGATAAACTTTTCCTCCATGTTAAAGCAGTCCACACGGGCGAAGTGATCGACCACTTCATCGGCATAACCCCGAAATTCAATATCAATTTCATCGAGGGTCTCGATGTGGTCTGTTGTGAAGGCGATTGGTACCATAAGAATCGCTTTTTGCTTGGTTTCGGCGATGACATTGGGGGTGGATGGGGAGAGCCATTTCGTTCTTTGGGGTCCCACTTTGCTTTGCCAAGCAAGGGCACCTTCGTGTCGCATGCCATTTTCCTGTAAAACTTTTTCGATTCGATTTACAGAGCCCTGGATCTCCTCGTTGTATTTATCCCCTTTTTCAAGGCAATAGGATTCGGGAAGGCTGTGTGCAGAGTAGATGATCCGAATATCTTCGTCATTTAAACCGTGCTCATTTTTCATTTCCTCAAATTTTCTTTGTATGAGCATCGCCCAAAGTTCGGTGTAATCAGCTCGGTCCCACCATTGATCAATTACCGATATTTTACTCTGGTAGTCTGCGTTGTTTTGTTTGTCTAACCACCGATAGGCATCGCAAAAAGAAGAACCGCTGGTACAACAACTATGCTGAGGATATTGAGAAAAAAGAATGATCTTTTCAGCTCCCTTGTATTGCTTGATCATCTCCCCTGGACGAGGTGAGCAGTAACGAAATCCGGACACACAAACATGGGGGGCAGACTCTGGGTTGAGCTGATCGAGCTTCTGTGCGATTCCTTCACATTGGCTTTCCATGATAGCCTTAGTCGGGGAATATTGCCCGATCTCTTCATAACGCTCCTGGATTTTGGGCGTTCTACGCCAAGCAATGAATCGCCCGAGGATTTTTTGAAAGGGTAACTTTAAAAGTTCGCGATCCTGAAAAAGCTCTTTGAGGTATGGGTGTATTTCGTCCTTATTCTGAGGACCACCCATATTGAGCAGGATAACCAGAGTTTTTACAGGATGTTCTGATTGATTCGAATTCATGATGATTGATAAAATCTATATAAAGCAACTTTTTATCAGCGTATAAGGACTGAGGCAATCTTTCCAAAAGAAAAGCCTGCGAAAAAATTACACGATATCCGCCTGTAGGCAACTAGGTAAGGCAGGGCCGCATAGATGTGAACCGGAAAACCTTAGGCCAGGATTTTGATTTTGCAGAACCTTTGCAGCTTCTTTTCTTTTGCCCATATTATGATCAGGAAGAGGAATGGCTTTGGGCCATCTAACAATTTTGCGGAAGGAGGGGCTGCCATTTGTTTCCAAAAGTTCAGCATGTTCGGCTTGAACCAGGTCATGGATGGACGGGTCATCGAGTTCAGCAAGATCGGGCTGTCTTTCTCCACCCACAAAGGTTGTCAGTAAGACCTTGTTTTCTGGTGCCCGGCCAGAAAAGATGGTGCTCGAAAAAAGAGTTCCCAGGATTTGCCTGTTTTCCATTTCCGGCACCAAAAATCCAAACCCGTTGAGTGGATGAGAAACTTGTTCCCTGTCATATCCATGATAAACCAGGGCAAGGGGGTAATGTACCGCATCCGATAATTGACCAATCAATTGGGTCTCACGCAGCCCAAGCCATTCAATCTCATTTACCTGGTGGGAGGGAAGGGTACAGATCAGTTGGTCATAGCTTTCCTCTTCCCGATCGTGCGAGCGATTATCTGTAATGATGTGCCAATGCTTTTCCAACCTTTCGATCTGCACGACCTTGGTATCGAGCTTAAGAGAATCATTGGGCAGAAGGTTTACGATCTGCCTGGGTAATTCCTGCATGCCATCGGGAAATGAGAGTAAGCGGGCTTTGGGCAAACGGCCTGGTTTTTTTCTCGATTTGAGCATTCCCTTAAATATAGAACCATGAGTTTGTTCCAGTTCCAGCAGTGCGGGGAATGCGTGTCTGATGGAGAGGCTTTCAGGCTTGGCTGCATAAACTCCCGAGAGAAATGGGTTGCCCGCATAATCCAGCGCTTCCTTGCCCAGCCTGCGCGAAATAAAATCCGCCACACTTTCATCTCTGTTCTTGCCTGCAGGAATAAAGGGTTCACCGAGGAGACGAAGTTTTCCCGCCAGGGACAGAAAGGGGCTGGTAATAAATGAAGAGAGACTGTGGGGCAGGGCAATCAGCTTCCCCTGGCGAACAATAAAGCGGTTGTTGGCACTGGGATTTGCATCCATTGCCCGATCGAGCAAGCCGAAGGTATTCAATATTTCAATCACTTCCTGGTTGCGGACACTCAGGGTGTTGGCTCCATAATCGAGGAGGTATCCCTCAACCCGTCGGGATTGTAACACACCCCCCGGAACTGAGGCTGCCTCAAGAATCGTGACCCTTTCTCCATTTTGATGAGCCCGCCAGGCATGGATGAGACCGGTCAGTCCAGCACCGATTATACAGGTGCGGGTCATGGGGCAGGGAAATGCTGGTTTTGGCTTGGCAGCATTGGAATGAGCGTGAGAATAGATCGCTTCATGGATGAAATCAAAAGTTGTTTGGAGGTAATTACAAACCCCAAGAATGCCAAGCCTGGAGAATTTAAGCAAACCTTGGCTCGTTTGGATATTTTAGTGCGCGATCAAAAAGAATCCCTGCATCCCAGGTTGCGTCATTTCCTGGAAAACCGAAGTTACCAAAAGGCAGTTATCTGGCTCAAGGGTGAGACTCCTGAAAAAGGGACTTGTGGAGGATGAGCCGCAAGGAGAGAGCAACCGGAAAAATATCCACCGCCCCGGGGAGTGCATTTGGGAGCAATCCCTTTGCTGCACTTGATGGCAGTGGTTTGCCTGAGGCACTTCCAGAACCACTCCATGACATTAAAGTATCGGTAAAGGAGGAGGAAACGAGTTTGGGAAGAGGGGAGCGTCTGGAAATCAGAAGAGAAAAATCCGGCAGGGGCGGAAAGACAGTTACCACGGTGCGGGGAATTCCTGCCTCTTTGGGGAAAGCAAAAAGGGACAAACTCCTTAAAAGAATGAAAAGCACCCTTGGGACGGGGGGAACCTGGGCGGGTGAGGATATGGAATTGCAAGGCGACAGAAGGGCAGAGGTTCTCGAATGGATGCGGGCCATGGGATTCCGTCCGGTCCTCGCGGGGGGGTAAAAATTTAGTGGGACAAACAAACCAAAAAAAAGCCAAGGGATTCCTTGGCTTTTTGGTAAAGACTGAGAAATTTCCCAGTTAGCTGGATCCAATTAACTGGCTGACTGCTTTTCCTCCTCCGTGGGAACGGATTGGGAGGCCTGTTTGTTTTTTTCCTTAAAGTCGTGATCTTCCAGAGGTTCCTGGCTCATCACATCCTGGATGTCTTGCTCCCACTCGTTTTTGGCTTTGCGGAATTCATTGACTCCTTTTCCAAGCGAACGGAAAAGTTCGGGAACTTTTTTTGCCCCAAATAAGAGCAGGACGATCAGGAAGATCAAAATAATTTCTCCACCGCCAAAGTTTCCAATGAAGGCGAGGGCGGGATTGAATGTATTAGTCATAGAACTAAATTAGTTTGGAGGTTTAGTCAGAGCAACTTAATTGTCAGATGTTGGGCAAGACGGTAATCAGAGCCCCAGCTGTCGTAAGGCTTCTGGCTTGGGTTTGTTTACCGAACTTTGATCCGCCTCAAAGAAGCCGTGCAATTGTCGGATACGGGTGGGATGTCGCATCTTCCGCAGGGCTTTTGCCTCGATTTGCCGGATACGCTCCCGGGTGACTTTGAACTGTCTGCCCACTTCTTCAAGAGTACGGCTGTACCCATCCTTAAGTCCGAAACGTAGGGAAAGAACATTGCGCTCCCTTTCGGTTAAAGAGTCCAGCACATCAATGATCTTTTCACGAAGGAGGGAATAAGCCGTCATATCGTAAGGATTTTCGGCACCCTTATCTTCAATGAAATCTCCAAAACTGGTATCATCCCCTTCGCCAACCGGGCTTTGCAAGGAGATAGGCTGCTGAGCCATTTTCATAATTCCTTGAACCTTATCAAGGGCGAGGCCCATTTCGTTGGCCACCTCTTCGGGAGTTGGTTCGTGACCAAGTTCCTGAAGGAGTTGTTTCTGTACCTGCATTACCTTGTTCAAGGTTTCTATCATGTGGACAGGTATACGGATGGTTCTTGCCTGGTCGGCAATGGAACGGGTGATGGCCTGGCGAATCCACCAGGTCGCATAAGTGGAGAATTTGTAACCCCTACGGTATTCAAATTTTTCCACCGCTTTCATTAATCCCATATTTCCTTCCTGGATAAGATCGAGAAAGGAGAGACCCCGGTTGGTGTATTTCTTGGCAATGGAAATAACCAGGCGCAGGTTGGCTTCCACCATTTCGGTTTTTGCTTTGTGTGCTTCGCGCATGGAATGCCGGATATCTTTGACCAATTGGATCAGTTCGGCCGGTTCCATATGAAATTTTACTTTAGCCTCGGACAGTTCTTTTTTAATCCTGTCCATCTTGATGCCTTTACGCTTCAATTTAGCAGGATCTTTCTTGCCTAGTTCAAGGTTGTGAAGGTTGCGGGTGATCGCTTTGAGTTCCGGGTTGATCTCCTGCAAATAATCTTCAAAAACTTTGAGCTTTAAGCAGCATTTTTTAAAGACTGGTTCCAGTTCAGCTTCATATTTCTGAAATCGGCCAAGTGCTCTTTTCTTTTGGGTGGCATTGGGGCCGTCAAGGACTCCATTCCATGAATTTTCGAGCTTTTTGTTGAGGTCTGTGAGGGCATCCACCTGCTTGGCGAGCACCTTAAAATATGCTTCCCTGCTGTCGATTTTTTTATCAAGCACCACACGGTCGAACCTTTCTTCCCGGTCAATCAACTTTTGGCAAATATCCAGGTGGAAAGCTGCGGTCAGGGAGACGGAGTAGATGCGCTTGAGGGCCGCAATCTCAGCAACCTCGATACGCTTGGAAATTTCCACCTCTTCCTCCCTTGATAAAAGAGGAACTTGTCCCATTTGTTTAAGATACATCCGGACAGGATCGTCCAGCATGTCGCTTTGGTTCGATCGGGCGGTCTCGTCTTCCTTTTCCTCTTTGTTCTTCTTGAATTTCTCAACCTCTCCAGAGTCCAGAAGCTTGATTTCCAGGTTATTGAAGATGGAAATGACATTTTGAAGTTCTTCGGGATCGGTGGCAATCTCGGGCAGAGACTTGTCGATATCCCTAAAAGTAAGAAATCCCTGCTCCCGTGATAAATTGATCAGATCACGCACCTTATCGGTGATTTCATTCTTGAGGGCATGTGGCTCAGCCGATTTCTTTACCGCCTGAGCCGCTTCTTTTGCGGTGGTTTTGGTCCCTGCCTTCAGAGGTGGGGCAGTTTTTTCTACCTTTGTGGGAGCTTTTGCCGAGGGTTTGGCCGAAGTTTTCGTAGCCTTCTTTGCAGGCACACTCTTTGGGGGAGCCGCTTTTCCCGAAGGTTTCACCACGGGCTTTTTTGCCACTGTTTTTTTGGCTGCAGGTTTGGATGCACTTTTGGGAGCAGGAGAAGCTTTTGCTTTTGGCTTGGCCACTTTTTTGCCAGATGTCTTTTGAGGAGTGGCTGGTTTTGCTTTTGGCTTCGTCTTTGTCACGGTCTTACTCTTGCTGGAAGAGGAGGCAGGCTTTGCTTTGGATGAAGGCTTTTTGGTAGTTTTGGGAGTAGGCATTATCGAGTGATATTTTCTGGCTAGTTGTAAAATTCGAGGAGGGGAGGGGATTTTTTTTGCTGGCGGATGGAGCGTAGTGCTTGGCTGAGTTCTTTAAGTTTTTCAGGTTTTTCTTCCGCCTCTTTTAATTGCTCAAAAATGTTGTCTTCCTGTTGCTTGAGGTAGCGGTGGTAAAGGACGGTGACACATTGCCGGGCAAGCCGTAAGGAAAGCCCATTCTCGGTTTGATCAATTTCTTGAAGGAGCAATCGATGGTAGAGGTCACGCTCTTCGTCATCCTCCAGCAGGTCTTCAATCTGAGCAGGGGAAAGAGAGGTGCCTTCAGCCACGGTTTCGGAGAGGATTTTTGCAAGGATCCGTCCGGAAACCGGACGCGAGTCAACCCACGATATGTCAAGCGTGTGGGCAAGAGGACTAGCGATGCGGTCGTCATGCAAAAGGATGTACAATAAGTCTTCTTCAACAATTGTCAAACGATCAGGCTCTTTTGAGGCAAGTTCTTGATCCCCGGATGATTTCCGGTATGCGGGAGTACGGTTTTTACGAAATCGGTAAAAGTCACTTTTCAGGGCATCAATGGGCACATTGAGCAAACGGCCAAGTTGCTCAAAGTAACCTTCCAAAGTGATACGGGACTCGATTTCCACAAGTGCGGTAAACATCCATTGGCAAATGGATTCCTTTTGCTTTGGCGTTGCCGTACGAAGGTCTGGCAATTTTTGTCGAATAACATGTTCAACCATCGGACGGGCCCCATCGATTACTTTTTGCATCGCCTCCTTGCCGTGGGCCATAAGAATTTGGTCGGGATCCGTCCCTTTGGGTAATTCGGCAAAACGGGCGTCCAGGCCCGCTTTTAAAAAGATGGAGACATAAGACAGGGCTGCTTTTTGTCCGGCACTGTCTCCATCAAGTAAACAAACCACGCCCTTGGGGCGGGAGCGGAAAAGAAGCATGGCTTGGCTGTCCTTAAATGCGGTGCCTTGGGGGGCGACCACGGTTCGAAAACCCATTTCCCAACAGCGAATGGCATCGAGTTGGCCCTCTACCAGCAAGAACTCGGATTCCTCCGAGATTTCCTTGTTTGCCAGATGCAGATTAAAAAGAAGGTTTCCTTTTTCGAAAATGGGAGTCTCTGGAGAATTTACATATTTGGGGGATTTCCGGTCGCCCCACTCGGGAGTCTGGGCAAGCTTGCGTGCGGTGAAAGCACAAATACGGCCAAGTTTGTCAGATATTGGTATCATCAACCGGCCAGTGAATACAGATGGACCAATTTCTCTTCCCCTTCCTTCCCTGAACAGACCGGACTTTTGCATGACGGAGTCAGTGAAGTTTTTGGCGGTGAGAAATTTCCCCAGGGCAAAAGAGTCAGCTGGTGCATAGCCGATCCCAAACTCGGATGCGGTTTTTAATGTGAATTTCCGTTCATTCAACCAGTAATTACGGACACTTTCTGCTTCCTCATTATCATCGAGTAAACGCTGGTGAAACCAATCCGTTGCAACGGTGTGCAACTCATAGAGTTCCGATTTTAATGAGCGGGAAATTCCGGGTCTGCCTGATTTCCCTGGCTCATCCGAATATTGCAGGGGGATACTGAATCGCTGGGCAAGAAATTCAAGTGCTTCGGTAAACTCAAGGTTTTCGACTTTTTGAATAAATGAAATCGCATCTCCCCCCTCACCCGAACTAAAGCATTTGAAAAAGCCTTTGTCCGGATGGACATAGAAGGATGGTGTTTTCTCCTGACTAAATGGGCTAAGCCCTACCCAACTGGAACCGTTCTTTTTTAACTGAACATAGGGACTAACAACATCGTATAGGTCTATACGCCCTTTGAGTTCGTTGACAAAACCATCGGCAAGCCTGGGCATCAATGATCTTGGGTTAGGGGGAAATCAACCATCCTGAAGTCGTTACCCGGTTACTTCCTCAATTTCAGAAGTTCCAATTCTGCCTGTCCTGCAATCGCACTCTTGGGCGGGGCAATCTGAACAATTTTACGGTAGAGAACGGCCGCAGTCACCGGCATGTTTTCCACAATGTGATAGCGCCGGGCAAGTTCCCAAAGAATTTCCGTGGATTCAGGAAAAATTTCCCGCACTTTTTCAAGCTCTTGTAGATACCGCTTGCTTGGCAGTGTCTCACGGGCAATTCGAAGGTAGTCCATCCGCATGTCCTGATCAAAGGGCTTATGCCGGATGGCTTCCAGAATCGTCATCTCTGCTTCATTGGTCTCCCCCAGTTGAAAATGGGACTGAGAGCAAAGTCGCCAGGCAGCGGCATCTTTTGAATTTTTCTTGAGGGCATCGCGGGCATGGAGCAGGGCACTGGTATAACTGCCTTCGAGGTAGGCTTGTTGTCCAAGCTCAAGCGGGGAATCGGATGCTCCAGACACATCTTTGACCTGCCCAACGGGGGCGGCAAATGCATCTGCCAGGCTCATCCCAAGGGAAGGGGAGGGCTTGGTTTCTTCGGTAACCGGTTGTACTGGTAGGGGTTCCTGAGGCGGAAGGGTTGTAAACGGGGAAGGCTCTTTTTTGGGGGGAAGTTTGGAGGAGCTGGTTACCGTATTGGACGGGCGAAAAAGGTTGGTTTTTCCCGCCAGCAATCCGGAGGCAAGTTGCGTCACCGTTTTTCCCCGGGCATCCATTCCTTTGGCAATGAAATCTGCCAGTCTTCGCCGTCTTAAAAGATTAGCAGAGTACTCCGCAAGTTCAGTGGTTTCTAAAATCCCTGGGGAGGTTTTTTCCAGGGCGAGAATAAGAGTCTCGGCTTCACCATCGTTCTTTTCCCGTTTTGCGACCGTCAATAGACCGATGAGAGCCTGAGCAGGGGAACCTTCAGATCGGCTGGATGACTCTGCATACCAGTACTTTGCTTGGGTGAGCAGATTTTTTTGCAAAAACAAATTCCCCATAATGAGACAATCATCATCGGTTGCTTCGTTACTTACTTTGGAAAAAGCGTTCAGCGATTCGGTTCCTTGGCCTTTATCCGCCAGCATACGGGCAAAGCGAAGTTGGCTCGCTGGGTCCACAGGGTTGGTGGAGAGATACTGCCTGTACCGTTCAATGGACGAATCGAAATCCTTTGCCAGGTAATGGGCTTCGGCAGCTTCCTTGGCCAGTATATTGTCTGGGCTAAGTGATAAGGCCTGCTCAAAACGGAAAGCAGCCAGGGAAAATTGCTGGGCATCCAGTAGTGAGCGTGCAAGTTGTATCATCACCTCAACCGATGCGGGGTGCAGTTCATTTAAGGAACGCAGTAGAGCAATGGCCTCTTCGTTTTTGCCCTCGATTCTTTTTTCAAAAACCAGGCTTAGGTCAATGTCGGGATTACTCTGGATGGTTTCAGAATTAGAAATCTCAGTTTCCAGGTCCTTCTCTTCATCCGAAGAACATCCGAAAATGCCGAGGGAGATTGACCCTAGGAGCAGCAATGTTAACCATAATCGGTAATTGGACATGCTTCGTTTTTTTCATAGGAATTGGAAACGTCAAGCCATGGTCTGCATATTCTTGCATTCCATGGTTTTAATTCTTTGGTCTAAAGAGGTTTCAGACCCGCAAACACTTGCCCCTCATGGTGCAAAGGAGACTGCCAAGGTCTACCATTTGAAATTGGAAAAAGACCCGCAGGATTCACCCTTTTCAGAGTTGGTGAAGATGATTGCACGGTTGGAAATCGAACAGGGCATAAAAATTAATCCGCTAAACTATCCGGAAATTGCCATAAATTTCGATACCCGAACAGCACCCGGGTTGTACATTCAATCGGAATTAATCAATGGATTGATCAAATTTTTGGAAATTCGCGGGTATGGCAAAGAGGAGCTACGGCTTGTTACCTATTACCTGGACCGTCAAACAAAGCAGAGCCTGGAAAAAGAACTTCCAGGCTATCGGATTATCACTTCGCAATCCGATTCTTACTTTCATCCAGACTGGTTTCATGACAGCCCCATACCTCCGGCAATGGGAGACCGGGCTGAATTATTGATCAAATATCCAAACAATTCAGATATCCGAAGCGATCTGGAGCGAAAAAGTGCCCTTCCGGCATCCCTGTTTTTGGATAAAACATATTGGATCAACCTGGCCACCGCTATGGATGATTATTACTTGGGTATCAATGGAGCCTGTTCCAATGCATCGGTTAATGCATCCAGCAATACCCAAAGATTTCGGAAAGATTTCACCATGGGTCCGGCTGCCGTGACCGAGATTTTGGCAATTCCGGAATTTTGGGAAAAACAACTTTTTTCCCTGATCGATCTAAGGGCTTTTCAAATTGCGGGAGGGCCTCAGTTTAATGCGGAGTTTATCCGTAAAGAGCCCATTCTTCTAATGAGCAAAAACCCGGTCTTTCTCGATTTCCACACAATGGAATTGATTCGGCAAAAAAGAGCACTGGCGGGATTGGATGATCGAAAAACAAAGGACTGTAAGCTATTCAAGTTTGCCCGGGAATTGGGATTGGGGGACTCCTTAACGAGTGAGTTGATCGAATTGTCTTTCAGATAGAAGACTTTCATGCACTGAAGCCCAGTTCGGGCTCAGCGCCGGCAATCGCTCATTACCCGTAGGCAAATTTCTCTCAAATCGTGCATGCGAAGGTCGGATTCTTCCAGATATTCTTTGAAGATTTTTTTACTGTGGTGAGAAAAGAGACGGTTAAGCCGCATGGATTCATTAAGAGCGGCATGTGCACGCTTGAGATGGCAAAGGCCTAGCAGGTAGTCACCAAGGTCTAGGCAGGTTGCCGCAAGCATACAATTTCTTTCCGAGTCGGCGAGGCTGGCACAGTAACTCCAGGAAAGATTGGCGGGCGGTTGTTCCCGGTTGTGCATCATCATGTGTTCCCAGGATGATCGAAGAAAAGAAAACAGGGCGGTCGTGGAAACATATACCGGATGCTTGTGTACGGTGTAAGGTTCCATCTTATGCAGTTCATCCAGCGGTACCGGGCGGATGTCTTTAATTTGATCTTCGTCCAGCTCCAAATCGTCCATACAGGACCAATCCTCCTTCATCCAACCCATGATCTTTGAGGTAGCCTCCAGGCGGTCGGGTTCGTCCCTCGATTTATTGTATGCGGTGATGAAGCGTGCGACCTCGCGGTCAGAATTGCGGATGTACGATTGCCAGTCTGCTTCGTTCCAGGCAGTGCTTTCGGGTTCATCCCATTCACCTTCTTGATTGCTATCGAAATCGTATTGGCTCATTGGTTTGGTTTGCGGGCGTCCAAGATCTAATCAACTTCGCGATATTATCATGCTGGGTCAAATGGATTTTTGAAAACATTTTAACGAACGGATCGAATTAATGGGTGTGAGAATAAGCATAAATTATACTGGCAGAGTTCAGGGGGTGGGGTTTCGCTGGCGGGTTTCACAAATCGCAAAATCATTTTCCTGTACTGGATATGTGAAAAATTTGATGGATGGATCCGTTGAATTGCTGGTTGAAGGGAAAAAGGAGGAGGCCTATCGAATGGTTGAATCAGTGAATATTCAGATGAAGGAATTCTGGCATAATAAAACCGTGGATGAAAGGGCAGGAGATGCCCACTTTTCAAAATTTACCATCAAATATTAAGCACAAAAAAAGCCCCGACAATATTCGGGGCTTCATTAAAACGATCCGTAAGGGAATTTAGTCGATCTGATCTACTTCAAGGGGGAAACTCAGTTTTCCACCCTTTCTGGCAATCATTCTAAGGATTGCATTAATTCCTTTTTCTGCGAGAAAATCCGGCTCAATTCCTAATTGTTGCGCAGTTTCGGCTAGGGTAGGGTTTGCTTGAATGGTATTTGCCGAAAGCGTGGTAACGGATTCTAATTTAGATTCCTTTTCATGCTCAACTTCTTGGTTTTGGATACGGTTGGATGTTGCTTTCATTGGCGAGTTGCTGGCGGTAATAGTTGAAATGGTTGACGGTGAGGATGAGACAGCAGAACTTGAAACCACAGGCGAGGATTTCGAGGATCCTGTAGAAGCAGACATTTTCGAGGGTAATCCTAATTCTTCAGCAATTGAAAAATCTGATTCCCCCACGATTTGATAGCTCTGGGCGGATGAATCTTCGGTTGGTGAACCATGGGCTCGGGTGAGTTTTTTTCCAAGTTCTTCCAGGTATTCTTCCTGTTCGATTGCCTGCAGTCTCTCTTTCGCAATCTCGAGCTTTTCATCAATCTTGGACATTTCGGATTCCAAATCCGAGCAGGGAATATCGACAAGTTCCGAAGAAACCCGCAACCCGTCCTCTAACGCAGAAATTCTTTGCTCCAGAGCTTTCTTCTGGGCAAAAACCTCTTCAATCAATGAGTTTGTCTCATCCCTTTTAAGGGCAATCTTGAGTTTAGCATCCAAATCCTCACGCTGCTTGGACAATTCATCAATTGCCCATTGTAAAGACCCTGCTTTGTTGTTAGCACTCACATTTAAACTTTTTTAATTTGGGAAAGAAATGGCAACTTAAATAATTCATATCTTAAATTTTAGCATAGGGATTTTACTTTTTCTAATGCTGCACCTATGACTTGGTGCATATCATAATACCTGTATTGACCTAGCCTTCCGCCAAAAGTCACATTTGGGACTTCCTTTGCCATGCTTTGATATTTTTCAAATAAACTTTGGTTTTCATCTGTGTTGACCGGATAAATCTCAATTTTACCAGGTTCCCATTTATCTGGATACTCATAGGTCACTGCAGATTTGGAAGCAGAAAAATTCATATCAAAATGCTTGTGCTCGTATGTTCTGGTATATGGAATTTGAGACTCAGTATGATTAATTACAGCGTTCCCTTGATAGTCTGAACAATTCACCAATTGATGCTCAAACCGCAATGATCGGTACTCAAGATGCCCCAACGAATAATCGAAAAAGGAATCAATTGGACCTGTGAAAATAACATGATCGAATTTTGAGAGCAATGTTTCACGATCGAGATGAAAATCAGTATTAAGTTCAACAGGGATACCTTCGAGCATCTTCTCGAAAATGGAAGTATATCCTCCAATTGGAATTCCCTGGTAGCGATCGTTGAAATAATTGTCATCAAAGGTTAGACGAATTGGAACTCTTTTTATTATAGAAGCAGGTAATTCTCGTGGATGTCTAGCCCATTGCTTTAAGGAGTAACCTTCAATAAAGGTTTCATAAATTTCTCTACCAACATTAGCCAGACACCATTCCTCCATATTTTTCGGGT
>CALKMX010000011.1 GCA_938091675.1 uncultured Opitutales bacterium | reverse complement strand
GGCGAAGCGGCCCAATGTGGTCTTTATTCTGACCGATGATCAACGGGCAGATGCCCTGAGTTGTATGGGACACCCGCACCTAGAGACTCCACGGATTGACCGTTTGGCAGATGAGGGTGCCCTGTTCAAAAATCATTTCTGTACCACCTCCCTGTGCTCGCCCAGCCGGGCATCCATCCTGGGCGGGCTCTATGCCCATACCCACGGGGTGGTCAATAATTTTACCGATTATCCACGGAATCTCCCCACCTTTCCCAGGCAGTTACAGGCGGAAGGATATGCCACCGCATACATTGGGAAGTGGCACATGGGAGAGGAGGATGACAGCAAGCGCCCGGGCTTTGACCATTTCGTGACTCATCGGGGGCAGGGAAAATATTTCGATACTGAATTCCGGGCAAACAATGGGGAACGAAAAGTGGTGCCCGGATACTACACCACTGTGGTCACCGATATGGCGATTGACTGGATGAAGGAGCAGGAAACCGATTCCGATCAACCCTTCCTCCTGATGCTCGGGCACAAAGCACCCCACAGCTTTTACTTCCCCGAACCGAGGTATGAAAACGCCTTTGATGATGTACGGGTGCCCTACCCGACCACCGCATTTTCCCTGGATGATAAACCTACATGGATCAAACAGCGCCTCAATACCTGGCACGGGATCTATGGACCGCTCTTTGACTGGCGAAAAAAATTCCCTGACCGCTCGGCCGAAGCGATGCTCGATTTTGAACGCATGGTCCGGGCATACTGGGGGACGATTCTTTCCGTCGATGATTCGGTGGGCAGAATCTATGATTATTTACAAAGTGTGGCCAAGCTGGACGATACCTTGTTTATTTTCACCAGTGACAATGGACTGCTGGAGGGCGAGCATGGGATGGTGGACAAACGCACCGGGCACGAGCCATCCCTGCGTATTCCCCTGGTTGTGCGCTACCCCGGCCTGATCGGTGCAGGCCGCGTGATTGATGCCCAGACCCTCACCCTGGACTTTGCCTCCAGCATTTTGGAAATTTGCAACGCTCCATCTTTGCCCAGCACCCAGGGGAAATCATGGAAAAAGTTGGTAAGCACGGGAGACACCGAATGGAGAACCAGTTGGTACTACGAGTATAATTACGAGAAACAATTTCCTTACACCCCAAATGTGCGTGCCTTGCGTACGGACAGATGGAAATATATCCGCTATCCCCATGGGGATGGATCGCCCGACCGGCACATGGCCGAGCTCTATGATTTACAGAACGATCCCGGAGAAACCACCAATTTGATCGCCCAGCAGGGACAGGAAAAATTGATCGCCCGCCTGGGCACGGAACTGGACCGGTTGATCGCTCAGGCGCATGCGGGCAAGCCTGACCTCATGCCCATGGACGAGGGGATCAAGGGAGAATTACCGGACGAAAAAATCCGCTAGACCCAACCAAGCGATCCAAAATTCAGCAGGCTCCGGAGGCGAGGGATGCGGAGACCATATCCTCCATCGCCGAGGCATGTTCCTGCATCGAGCGGAGCAACTGAAACTGGGCACGGGCACGCTCAAAATTGTGGCCCGGTCGCTTTACCTTGAAATAAGTATCGCCCTGTAAAAAATCGGTCAGGAAGCGCAGGGACAATTCATAGGTGATCACCTGCGGGGAAACCGCCAAGTGCTCGATCTCCCTGGGCTCGAGCATATCATGCACCCCGGCGAGGTACCCCTCGACCAGGGCGGAAAACCGATCAGGCAAAAAGTGAATCCTGGAAACATCCGGTTCGTCCTCCTCGGAGGAACAGGCTGCCGTGCGTACAAGATCGGCAAAGTCGTGCAGGGCACAGCCGGGCATCGCCGTATCCAGATCAACCACACAGATGCCCTTGCCTGTTTGCTCGTGCAAGAGAACATTATTGAGCTTGGTATCGTTGTGCACCGTACGGGTGGGAAAGTCCGCATAGCGGATCAAACCGGCAAGATGTTCGTTTTCCTTGGCAAAGGAAATTAAACCGGCGGACTCCCCTGCCCGCCCGCAAACATCCTGCTCGACTGCGTGCACAAATGCCCGGTAGCGGGACTCGGTGTTGTGAAAGTCGGGAATGGTCTCGATCAGGGGATCGCCCGGGAGATCGCTTAATTGGTACTGGAAATCACCAAAGGCACGGGCAGCCTCATAGGCATGTTCGCGGGATTGCGGAACTTCGAGGGACAGTCCATCTGGCACATACTCAGTCACCCGCCAGTAGTTGCCATGCTCACCGGTGAGATAGCTTGATCCATCCTGGGAGGGCACGAGCACGAGGGTCTGCAAAGTGGTCTGCCCATCGGCATGTTTTTGGGCGAGATGGCTGGTCACCCGGGCAAAATTTTCCATCAGGGAGACGGGGTCCTTGAACACATCATGATTGATACGCTGGAGGGTGTAGCGGTGGCCAGAAACAGTGGTGAGCAAAAAGGTGTCGTTTACATTGCCATTGCCAAAGGGCTCGGCGGAAGCGGGAGTACCATCCAGCTGAAAACGGGATGCCAGCTCAAGCAGTTCGCTGGTGGATAAATCTTTCAATCCAAACATCCTCAAAATTTCGGCGGATGGGTCAATGAGAGAAATTTTTTCTCCCAATTTATTTGATTGATTTGCCCGTCCCAAAAGAGGTTTACTTAGCCTCTATGCAAAAGCCCATTCTCGCCCTACTCTTTCTTCTTCCCCTGCTGGGAATCGCCAAACGTCCCAATATTATTTTCATCCTCACCGATGATCAGGGATATGGGGATGTCAATGCCCATGGACACCCCTATCTCAAGACTCCGCACACCAATAAACTGAGGGAGGAAAGTGTAAGCTTTGATAATTTTTACGTTAGCCCATCGTGCTCTCCCACCCGTGCCGCCTTGCTTAGCGGGATGCATGAGTTCCGCACCGGGGTGACCCACACCATTCCCCCGCGCCAGCAACTCCCTGAAAAAGTGGTCTGCTTTCCCGAACTTTTAAAAGCCAACGGATACCGCACCGGGTTTGTGGGCAAGTGGCACCTGGGGAATGAGCCGGGACCGGACGGACAGGGGTTTGACTGGTGCTCCACCAACCAGGCGGGACCCCTGAAACATTTCGACACCACCTTCATCCGTAACCGCAAGAGAATGGAAACCAAGGGATACCGCGAGGATGTGTTCTTTGATGAGACCATGACCTTCATCGAGGAAGCGGGGGATGATCCTTTCTTTTGCTACCTCTGCACCTACTCCCCCCACACGCCCCTGGCGGCACCGGAAAAATTCATCAAACCCTTCCGCGATGCCGGACTGAATGATACCCATGCCACCTACCTGGCGATGGTGGAAAATATCGATTACAACCTCGGCCGCCTGATGAAATTTTTACAAGATACCGGGCGGGACGAGGACACCATTGTGATCATGGTAAACGACAATGGGGTAACCGAGGGCCTGGATGTGTACAATGCCAAGATGCGCGGCCCCAAGTGCTCCGCATGGGAAGGGGGAACCCGTGCCTTTTCCTTCTGGAGATGGCCAGGCAAATGGAAACCAAGAATCCTAAATAATCTAACTGCCCACCTTGATGTCTTCCCCACCATCTGTGAACTGACCGGTACCAAGATCCCGGCAAATCTGAAGCCCCAATTGGAAGGACACAACCTGCTCCCTCTGCTGGAGAGCAAAGGACAGGAGAGGGACTGGCAAAAGGACAGGATTCTCTTCCACCATGTCGCCCGCTGGCCGAGCGGATTTGCCGAGCATCACAAGTATGCGATGGCAGGCGTAAGGCAGGGAAATTTCCTGATGCTTCGCAGCCACCATTGTGGGAACAAGGACTGCCTGAAGTACATGAGCCAGTGCATGGCCCTGCAGGCAATTGAGAAAGGACGATCCCATCATACCTACGCCTATGGGACCGCCCAGTACCACTGGGGAATCAGCCCGAAGGACAGGTGGGTCTTATTTGATGTGAAGAAAGATCCGGGCTGTAACAACGATCTGGCCGATAAGAGGCCGGGAGTGATCGCCAGACTGGACAAGGCTTATGACAAGTGGTGGGACGATACCTATCCCGAAATGATCGCGATGGGCGGAGATGCCGGCAACCCGGACGAGGGCCGTCAGGCAGCCAAGAAAAGTTCAAGCTGGAAAGGCAAGACTTCCGACCAGGAGTAGTTCTATTTCCTGAGGAAATCCCGTAGGGATTGCCACTTCTCCAGTCTTTCCGCGATGGCGGATTCTGCACCCGATGATTTGGGGTGGTATAAATGGAGTGGTTTCTCGAGGTATTGCTGACCGGATATATTTTCGGGGAATTCGTGGCTGTAAAGATAGCCCTCCTCGCCTTCCTCACGGTCCTGACGGTTTCGGCCATGCCGGTCGCGAACAGAAGATGGAACCGACTGAACGGGCTGTTCCCGCAGGGCACGCTTCGCCTCTCCGATCGCCAGGGTGGCAGAATTGCTCTTGGGACAGGTGGCAAGAAAGAGCACAACATGGGCGAGGTTGAGCTCGCACTCGGGCAATCCAATGGTCTCGCAGGCACGAAAGCCGGCATCTGCCATCAACAGGGCACGGGAATCTGCCAGCCCCACATCCTCCGAGGCAAAAATGACCAGGCGGCGGGCAATAAACCGTGGGTCCTCCCCCCCCGCAAGCATCTTGGCCAGCCAGTAAACCGAGGCATCGGGATCGTTCCCCCGCATGCTTTTGATCAGGGCGGATGCGGTATCGTAATGCTCGTCCTCCCCACGGTCGTAGCGCACGCCCCGTTCCTGGGCAAAGGCAGCGACTTCATCCTCCCGGAGTTCTGCCCCCTCGGGCAATCCCTCGACCATGGTTTCCAGTAAATTATAGGCACGCCGCATGTCCCCCTCTGCCATCAGGGCCAGGCTTTTCAATACTTCCATGGACGCGGAGCACTTTCTCGTACCCAGCCCACGCTCCTCATCCGAAAGGCAGGCGGACAAGGCAGTGGCGATTTGCTCCAACCCCAGGGATTTTAGGGTAAAAAGGTGGGAACGGCTAAGCAAGGGATCAATCACATAGTACCGTGGATTGTGGGTGGTCGCCCCGATCAGGCGGACCTCGCCCGATTCGATATCAGGAAGCAGTAAATCCTGCTGGGCCTTGTTGAACCGGTGAATCTCGTCGACAAAGAGGTAGCACTTTTCCGGGCCGTGGTAGCGGGCAAGTTTGAGGGTCTCCCGAAGTTCAGCGACATTGGAAGTGACCGCATTGACCTTGAGTAATTCGCACCCGCCTTCCTTGGCGATGACGCTGGCGAGTGTGGTTTTGCCTGTCCCTGGCGGGCCTGCGAGGATCAGGTTGCCGACCCGGTTTTCCCGGATGAGTTTGGGAAGGAGGCATTTTCCCCCAAGCAAATGTTCCTGCCCGGCCATTTCGCTTAGGCTTGCAGGGCGCATCCGCTCCGCAAGAGGCCTACGGGCACCCGACCGTTGAACCGGCCGTTCAAGGGAAAATTCCATGGCTTCTTCCTGCATCCGAAAAAAGATGCATCCAAGCAGGCTTGGTGGATGGGGGCAAGCCAATGGAGGGATAAAGAAAGAAATACAACCGGTGAACCAATTATGGAAAGTCTGGGGTGATCAGAAATTGTACAGACCGCAAATCCAAAAGGGTGAAAAATAAGCACATTACCGGAGATGCAAATTTTGGCACGGCTTATGCAAGATATCATTTAAATCGATCAGAACTTGATCCTAACTAACTGAATATCAATTATTAATAAAAATGAAATCTAAAACCCTAAAGTTGTTAAGTTTGGGCGCATCTCCTTGGAAGTTTATGCTTTTTGCGGTCATTCTTGCGTTCTCCA
>CALKMX010000010.1 GCA_938091675.1 uncultured Opitutales bacterium | reverse complement strand
TTCTTGAATATTACTTCCAGATTTCAGAATTCTACCACCTTGTCGGGTAGTATTCTTTTGTCTCACCCTTCTTTGCAGGATCCGAACTTTTGCAAAAGTATTGTTTTTCTCTCCAACCATTCCGATGATGAAGGCACTCTGGGTGTAATCTTAAACCGTCCTCTAGAAAAAAAACTTTATCAACTTGATCATCAGTTTAGCCATTTTTCTCTTGGTCAGTCCGAGGTGTATGACGGGGGGCCTGTCGATCGAGAAAAGTTAATCATTGCTGCATGGGACTGGAGAGATACCACCGAATCTTTCCGCCTATATTTTGGGATTGATATCAACAAGGCGGAATCCCTTAGGGAAGAAAACGAAAAGATTCGCATCGCTTGTTTTTTGGGCCACTCTGGTTGGTCACCTGGACAATTAGAAAATGAGCTTAAGGTTGATTCCTGGCTTGTTTCGAATCTGAATCTCGACCTTTTCGAGCAAGTGAACTCCAAAGCAGATTGCTGGAAGAGTGCAGTATCTAGTGTGAGCGATGAAATGAGGCTTTTAGCAAACGCTCCAGAACACCCCTGGCGAAACTAAACTAAACTGAGCAATTTTTGTTGCTCAAACTAGATCCATCACCTTGGTGTGGCCGGTGTGGACAATTTCTTTATCATTTCGGGCTCGTATTAGGGTTTGGCATTCCTTTTGCTAATGTATTTATTGATTGCTCCCATGCATTCAGTCTAAATTCAGACATTTAACCCTTAAACATATGAGTAAGCATAAGCTAGAATACATTTGGCTCGACGGTTACAAACCCACACAGAGCCTTCGCAGTAAAACGATGATCGTTGATAATTTCAGCGGCAAGGTTGAAGACGCCAAACAATGGTGCTTTGATGGATCTTCCACAGAACAGGCCGAAGGGGGTTCATCCGATTGCCTCCTTGAACCTGTTTATGTGATCGAAGATCCTGATCGTTTCGGAGGAAACGGATGGTTGATAATGTGTGAAGTCCTCAATCCCGATGGTACCCCTCACGAATCCAACGGCCGGGCAACAATTGATGACGATGATGCCGACTTTTGGTTCGGTTTCGAGCAGGAGTATACTCTTATTGATTTAGAGACGGAGTTGCCCCTGGGCTTTCCTAAAGGCGGATACCCCGGCCCGCAGGGTCCTTACTACACCTCAGTCGGAGCCAGGAATACCAAAGGTCGCGAGCTCGTCGATGAGCACCTCCACCTCTGCCTGGAAGCCGGGCTCAATGTGGAAGGTATCAATGCAGAAGTGATGATGGGGCAGTGGGAATACCAAATTTTTGCCAAAGGTGCCAAGAGTGCTGGCGATCAAATTTGGCTTGCCCGTTACCTGCTTGAGCGTACCGCGGAATCTTATGACATCGCCATAGACCTTCACCCCAAACCCGTAAAAGGTGATTGGAATGGATCCGGCATGCATGCCAATTTTTCAAATGGAGCCATGCGTGACGAGGGAGGCGAAGCACTCTTTAAGAAGATCTGTGAAGAGTTTGGCAAAAATATTGACCGCCATATCTCAGTGTACGGTGCAGAGAACAATCAGCGACTCACTGGTCTTCACGAAACCCAGTCCATTGACAAATTCAGTTATGGCGTTTCAGACCGGGGCGCATCCATTCGTATTCCGGTTGGCACAATTCAAGATGGTTGGAAGGGACGCTTGGAAGACCGCAGGCCTGCATCCAATGGTGATCCCTACCGCATCGCAGCGGCAATTATCAAGACCACCAAGGAAGCGCTTTCTTCCTAGGCCTTCAGAGGATAGTCTATACTTTAAAAGGCGATGGAGAAATCCATCGCCTTTTTTATTTTCTTTTTTTCATGACCACTGCAAATTGATCACCGTTTGTTTTGAAAAATCGAAGAACCAATATTTGATATCTGGATTGAGGGTAGATTTTGGTCTTTCTTACCCCATTCTCGACCCACGATGCCTCGACGGCTTTAGCTTGTTCACTCATCAGTTTTGCATGTCGCTGGATGGGACCTTCAACTCCATGGACTTTTTCGATCTGCCAACCAAGGGTTTGCCACTCCTTAACCGTATCATTGGCAGTCGGACTGCAACCAACTAAGCTAAGAAGAGTAAGCAGGATCGCGAAGGAATGCCCTCGTGTCAGAGATATAACAATTTCCACCATTATGTAGTTATCATCTGAATCATGAAAAATAATCGATCTAAAATTTGCATCTTTTATGTGGATGAGTTCTCTTAATGTGTGGATGGTTTTAATTCGCCGGCTTGGCAGTTACGGGCATTACCAATGCCCGGCACACATTCTTCGTCCCTTTTTTTCATTTGTTTTCTAACCTATAAACACTCCTGCGGGAGGAGTGTTTCAACCTATAACGCAAAGAAAGGAATGAAATTATGTTCAATTCCATAAGATGGGAATATCTACTCGGCCCTGGTTCAACAACTTTTAATAGGAGTTGTAGAAGCCTATCCTTCCAGAAACAGATGGAGCAATTTACTTGGGTTACTAAGGAATTTGGCAAGTTCATAAAATTCCCGAACTATGCTTCTGTAGATCTTTGGGAAGGAGGGAGGGTTTGATGAAATTATTGTTTGAGCATTCCTGTTGGTACTTGGTTAATAAACACAAAACTTTAAAATCAGTGATAGATGAGTGGGAACGAAAGCCCCGGAGGATTATGGCAAATCCGCGCTATCCCCCTAGTAGTTAAGCTAGACTTTTTGTTCGGTCAACAAGCCACAATTGGTTTGCATGAAAAAGGAAGTTAATAAGAGGGCTGAATAAAACTTCCAATTTCGCCGAAACAAAAAAACTTTGAAAGCTTCCCTGTTCGTAAAAAAGGGGAAGCTTTTTTATTTTTTTAATGGGTTAATCGTTCAGGAAATCTGAGAAAATCAGTCGCTTGCCAAAATTTAACGATCTATACATCTTTAGGCTATGCTTCCAGTTATACTTCTAAGCAGTGCCCTTATTTTTTTCTTTGCTTATCGTATCTACGGATCGTTTTTGAGTAAGAGATGCGGGTTGGATGATTCAGTAAAGACTCCCGCGGTTGTGAAAGAAGACGGTGTCGACTATTCGCCTGCCCGGGCTTCAGTTCTCTTTGGCCATCATTTTTCTTCGATTGCGGGTGCTGGTCCAATCGTCGGTCCTATCTTGGCTGCTACCTATTTTGGTTGGGGACCAACCTGGGCATGGATCCTGATCGGAGC
>CALKMX010000009.1 GCA_938091675.1 uncultured Opitutales bacterium | reverse complement strand
CTTTTTCATAGTGCCATGCCCACGAACCTTTATGGTCCCGGGGATAATTATGCAGGGGAGAACTCCCACGTTTTACCGGCTCTGATCAGGCGTTTTCATGAAGCCAAAGAAGCCGGTCTTGATGTGGTTGAGATTTGGGGGACGGGAAAGCCCAGGCGTGAGCTTATGCATGTGGATGATCTTGCCGGTGGCGTATTATTTTTAATGGAGTTAGAAGATCCTCCTGATTGGGTAAATCTTGGCACCGGTGTGGATCATTCGATTCAGGAAATTGCAGAACTTGTCAAATCTACGGTCGGATTTGAAGGTTCAATCGAAAATGATACCAGTAGACCGGATGGAATGCCAGTGAAGTGCCTCGATGTGTCCTTGGTCAATTCCCTGGGGTGGAAATCTGAAACCAGATTAGAGGACGGAATATCTTCAGCCTATCAGGATTTTTTGTCGGGTTTGGAGACGGGGGCAACCCGCCTTCACTAAAGTTAATCACTCAAATTGTTTCCGGAAGTCCCGGAAATCATTGCTTAAGTCCCTTACTTGGTAGCGGAGTGCTTCCACTTCTTCCTTTAAATCCTTGAATTCTGAAAGAACCCGGTCCAATTGGTCGAGCCTTTCATCTGGAGCCGGCACATAGACCGAACTACCGTCCTGTAATTCTTCCGTCTTGGGAGGGGGGGCAAGTTTGTGAAACCAACGGGATTCTTTTTGCCCAGGTCTTGCTTCCATAATACCAACCATGCTGGGCGATCTTTCCATGAGGTCAGTCAGGGTATCATGAACATCCCCAATGCCATCAAACTCAAACATCCGGTCCGCCCGATTATTCAATTCGCCCGTAGTTTGAGGACCACGGTTTAACAGTTCTGCGATCAGGGCACGCTCGGCTTTGATCAAGTCCAGTTCTTTCTCCGCGTTGTGTTGAAATTTGGGAACGCGCGATCCAACCAAGTCTACCCGGTGGACCAACCGCTTGATCCTTAGCTGTTCAATCGATTGATTTACTTCCTCTTCCGATAAATTCGTACGGGGCAACCGGTTATTCTTTTGGTTACAGGCATTGACCAACCCATTCAGGCTCATGGGGTAGTACTCGGGAGTGGTCAGTTCTTTTTCAATGAGGGAACCAAGGACACGGGTTTCCTCAAAGGTCAACTGAACGAGCTGATCTTCGGATTCGTTATCTTCCTGAGCCGGATTTACAGAAGAGAAATTGTCGTTTGGCTCCATGAATCTCTAAGAGATGGTAACCAAACTAAAAAAAGGAATAATCAGACTTATGATTTATCAGTCTGCGAGGACATTTACCAAACGATGAGGCTTATCAAATTGTACCTTACCGGGGGTAAGTGCGAAAAGGGTGAAATCTTTTCCAAGACCAACATTTTTACCGGGATGATACTTGGTTCCGCGCTGACGAAGAATAATGTTTCCGGCGAGAACTGATTCTCCGCCAAATTTTTTTACTCCCAGTCGTTTGCTGTTACTGTCGCGTCCGTTCTTGGATGTTCCTTGTCCTTTTTTATGTGCCATGGCTCAATGGTGGTTGGTGCGTAAAAGAAAGTGTTATTTCAGGTCGATTGACTCTACTTCGATAACAGATAGAAGCTGGCGGTGGCCACGACGGCGCTTGTACCCTTGGCGACGCTTCTTTTTGAAAACTATGATCTTCTTGTCCTTTTTATTTTCCAGAATTTTAACCGTCACGGAAGCACCTTGAACGGTGGGCGATCCGAAGGTTGGCTTGCCGTCATCAACGACCATCAACACATCTTCAATCTTAACTTGGTCTCCCTCCTTAGTTTCGGGGAAGCGGTTTACAAATAGCTTGTCGCCTTTTTCTACAACGAACTGGCTGCCTTGGGTACGGATAGTGGCTTTCATGATTTTTGGGAAATCTTTTAAAAAACCAATTTCTTGCCTCTTTGGCAAGTGCGATCTTGGTTTGCGAACATTGATGGAAGAATGATCAAAAAGAATGGAGGCATTCAGAGTCGAGAATCATTTGCCCAACGCGAGTTGCGGGACCTTTCATCAAGACATTAAACTCATCATCTATTCGCAACTGAATTTCACCTCCGGGCATTTCCACGGTGATGTCTGCATCACATGCACCCATCTTTCTGGCGACCGCTCCTGCCGCTGAACTGCTACTGCCCGAAGCAAGGGTATATCCTGCCCCGCGCTCCCAGATTTCGATTTTAATCCGGTTGCGGTCGAGCACCTTCAAGAATTGCACATTTGTGCGGTTGGGGAAGTTTGAATGATTCTCAAGTTCCGGACCATATTTTCTGGCGAGGGTTTCGGAGATCTGATCCATTGGCACCACGCAATGAGGATTTCCGATAGTGGCCCCATAATATTGGAGCGTGGTGTCGGAAAGAGCGATTGATTCGTTGATTACCTCCCTTGGGTTTCCAGGGATGGAGACAGGGATCCTTTCGCTGTGAAAACTTACTTGTCCCATCTCTACCGAGATAAGCGAAGCATCGTGCGATACCTCACAGGTCACAACCCCGCCCAAAGTATCAACCCGGAAAGGATTTCCGCCCACTAACTTTGAATCCCATAAATAGCGTGCAAATATGCGCAGACCATTGCCACTCTTTTCTGCCTCGCTACCGTCTGGATTTAGAATTCGCAGACCGAAGTCTGCATTTTCTGTTGGCAGGGGACCAACCAGGATACCATCGGACCCGAGGCCGAAGTTTCGATGGCATATACGGATGGTTTCTTCTGGGGTGAAGGAATGATCCACCTTTCGGGGGTCGTAGACCAAATAGTCGTTACCCAGGGCGTGGTATTTTTCAAAAATCATCTCTTTAAAATTACGAATTTAGGGTTTTGATAAAGAGCAATTTTTGCGGTCGCTCACCCATTTGATAATCGTCTGGTCGTTATTTCCCCAACGCCTTACCACTCTAAGGAACTCTGCCGGATGAATATTGTTGGAACGGAAAAAATCCCTGTCTCCCCCGCATCCATACATAACTTCCGGTGGCAGTTCTCCCCGTAATTTCGCCCGGGCTTTGGGTAGAATTCTGGGTAACCATGCAATGCCATCCGCTTCCTCGTTTTTTGCCGGAAGAGTAGTGGGGTCAAGCCGTGCTGAAGATGGGTTGCCATCCTGTTCCTCCATAAAAAAAGACCACCTTTCATAGTGTACTAAAATAAAGGTAATGAGGTCGGGTTCCTGATGCAGGCACCAATCCTCCGCGTAATCAAACACATCTATGTTGGTTAAACCGAAAGCTGAGATAATATGATGATCATCTTCAACAGGGAATGTTTGGGCATCGGTATGTCCGCTGCGATAAAAAGATACCGCTTTTTCCCAAATGCGGGAAAGTTCAGTGTGGAAAGAGTGGGACATGTGAATCGACGATGCAGAGAGCGAGGATTTTAAAACGGGCTGGTCTGGTCACGCCAATCTAAAATCCATCTGTTTGTCCAAAGTATTTATCCGGTCAATTTGTACCTCTATTTTCTGACCTATCTTTAATTTGTTTTTAGGATTTTTGCCAACCAAGGCGGATCCATTTGAGGAAAGGCGGTAACCAAGTTCACGGGGTAGGGTGCGGGTCTGAACAAATCCTCGTGCGAGGGTATCAATTAATTCAATAAAAAATCCTTTCCGGTTAATCTCAGTAATTAAAGCTCCGTGCTTTACCACCTCTTTTTTATTCAAGTCCCGCTTGTAATAAAGGAGTAGCTTGTCTTTGACGGATTCTCGTTCCGCATCGACGCTGTTTCTCTCGCTGACCGATAGCTTTTTGGCTAGTCCCTCCAACGATTCAACTGCCTGATTGCTTTTCCCTTTTTTGCCCAGTAAAGATTCCACCGCCCGGTGAGTTATCAGGTCGGCGTATCTCCTTATGGGCGAGGTGAAGTGCAGATAATCCTTCATCGCCAAGCCGTAATGACCATCTGGGCTTGCCCGATAGCAGGCCTGTTGAAGACTTCGGAGGAATTTAATTCTCAGGACCTGTGCGATGGGTGACTGTTTAATCTGCAGCAGCATTTTTTGCACTTCCTTACGATTGGTTAATTCTCCGCATGAGATTCCAAAAAGGGAGAGGAAATGCCTAAGTTCCTCGAGGTTTGCAGGGTCAGGGTCGGGGTGGGTCCGGTAAACGACAGGTAATCTTTTCTTCCTGGCCTGGCGGGCAATGGTCTGGTTTGCCAAGAGCATAAACTCTTCGATTAACTGATGACTTTCATCATCCACGTTCTGGTAAATCTTTTCGGGTTGCCCCATTTCATCGACCAGTATTTTTACCTCCGATGATGAGAGCTCCAGTGAACCGTTCGCCATTCTTTTTCTACGCAATTCGGAAGCAACCCCTCCCAGCGTTTGAATAACTTTGTGTATCTGTTCCAGGATGGGTCTTTCCACATCTTGCAGGGGCATCCCAGGGTTGCCTGAATATCGACTGGGAGGGGGCGATGCACTAAGAATATCCTCCAGCCTGTCTTTTTGTAAAAAGAGCAGGGCCTGTTCATAAGTAAGTCTTTTGTCGCTACAAATAACGGACTCAAAAATATGGTGTCCGCTAAGCTCAAAATTCGGAGAAAAGCGAAACATAACAGACTTCACCAACCTGTCTTCTCCCTCAACCAGACTGCAAATGCCGCTGGATAGGGAATGGGGTAGCATTGGCACGACTTCTCCGACTAGGTAGGTCGAATTTGCTCGCTTCCTTGCTTCATTATCGAGGGCAGACCCGCGTTTAACATAATAAGACACATCTGCGATGTGCACTCCAATCTCGAAGTCACCATTATCTAATTTGCTGAAAGATATGGCGTCATCAAAGTCGCGTGCATCAAGCGGGTCGATGGTGAGGGTAAAAAGATTACGAAAATCTTTTCTTCCCTTACAGTCTTTGCTGGTTACTTGTTTGGCGTAAGCTTTTGCCTCTTCTTCGACCTGCTTGGGAAAACTCTGGGAAAGTCCATACTTCGCAAGGATACCTTTGTGGTCGGTACGGGCATCATCTGCCGGGCCAAGAATTCGTAAAATCTTGCAGGTTGGGATGCGGGCAGGCGGGTCCCAACGGACAAATTTCACTAAAACTTTTTCTTGTTCCTGGGCATTTTTGATATCTCCCATCACTTTGAAAGGGAGGGGAATGCGGGAATTTTCTGAGTGTACGATCGGTCTGCCCAATTCCATAGTAAAAAAACCGAGGAATTCATCGGTTTTTCGTTTAACCACCCGGCGGACCTCAAACTTGGGCGGCTTGGGCTTATCTCCCCGTTTTTTAGGTTTTCTGTCCTTCTTTTTAGGAGGGATGCGGAAGAGTTCTACCAAATCGCCATGAAGTGCGGTCGAGGATGTACCTCTTGCCAGAGAAATTGGTTCATCACGGTCTGGAAGGACAACTTTTGCCCGTCCGTTACGAGAGAAAAAAATTGTACCCTGAATATTTTTGGCAGATTGCAGGGGGAAACTTGATTAATTGGATTTACCAATTGCTTCCCAACCTTCAGGCAAAGCTTCTTCAGGGTCAGAGACTAGTTCAATTTGGGCGTCTTCATCGGCATCTTCCGCGGGTGGTTTAAGAAAGACACCTTCTCCGTTTTGGTTGGTGCTCTCATACCATTCAACTTTTCCGTTGGAAAATAAGACATGTCCTCCGTCACCGCTCCAGGGCGAGTCAGTATCCCACTCTTCTCCGTTAAACCCGCGGGTCCACATGATAGGAAAAGGGCCACTTCGTAGATTTTGGTCGAGCTTAGGGCTGGCACCGTCCGCGGAGGGTAGGGCAATGATCCAGGCAATGGCGTCCTTTTGGTCTTGGTCAAGTGCTCCACTCATGGATGACGGTTTTCCAGGACCGCCATCCTCCAATAATTCCAAAACTTTATCGTCCTCATCAATGTACCAAAGAGAGGTTTCAGTATTGCGGGTTTTTTTGGTAAACCATTCGGCAAAGCCAGCAGGGGATTGATCCTCCAAGTTTGTGGG
>CALKMX010000008.1 GCA_938091675.1 uncultured Opitutales bacterium | reverse complement strand
CCGCCCATCATTTCTTTTGTAAGAGGAAGGTCATGCTGAAGGATTAAGGAGAAGTTATCTTTTCTTTTGGATACCGGTCCGCTCATGATAAGATTACGGTTAAACAAATCAAAGGCTACTGCCTGATGACCAAGGGTGATGCGTAGGACAACCTCGTTGTCTTTTCGGTTAACCACGACCGTCAAAAGGTCTCCCGGATCTTTGTTTTGAAGAACCCGATTGATCTGTCCCGTGTTCTTGACCGGTCTGCCGTCCACGCGAATGATGCGGTCGGAAATTTTTAACCCAGCCCGGTCACCAGCGGCTTGTGGAAGAACCTCCAGCACTTCTATACCATGGCTGGATGAATTGGTTTCCCCCAATAAAACACCCATGACCCCGCCCTCCCTGCCAATGGGTCGGCTGGTTGCAGAAATTACTCCCAAACCAATTTCTTCGAGGGATGCGGAAGCTGAAATTGCCCAGCTTCCAAGGTCTGTCACATTGCTTTCCTCCTCCCAGGTAGCGGAGTTCCATGAGGAAGCCGATGATGAAACAATCTCCCAAAGGGCGAGATCGGTAACTTCATCCCTTTTTCGAATGCGTATGGGAAAGCTTTCATTTTGGCAGGATTTGATTATTCGTGCACCTACGCTTGAACTGGCTTTGGTAAGCAGAAATCCCCGAGGGTCTACAATCACTCCATGAGCAATTAATCGTTCATTACGGTAGAGCCCAACGATTGACCGCAGGATATCGTCCTTCGTTTGTCCCAATGCATTACCAATGGAAGAACCATTTAACCGATATTCCGGAGCCAGGGCCACAGGTAAGCTCAAAGGCTCACCAAAAAGAAAGGACAGGGAGAGGAAATTCCAAAGGATAACTAAACGACTTTTCATTCCTCAACCAGTCTCTCACCAAGAGTAATTTGAACAGAGATCTCATTTTCTTCTCTCAGGTAGTCGATAGCAACCAATGACCCGGGTGGTTTACTGCTAATTAATATCATTAGCTTCTCCCTTGTGTCCAAAGGCATTCCGTCCACCCGCTTTAACACATCACCTGCCTGAAGATTCGCATTCATGGCAGGGCTGTTGGGGACTACTGCCAATATATGCAAACCATCTGTCGTCTGTTTGCAGGAAACCCCCAAAAATCCGCCCTTTTGCATATCACCAAAGGTATGTAATTCTTCGTTTAAAAAGTATTCCCAGTTAGAAATAAAGGATTCTACGGTTGTGTGAAAATTATCTTCTGGGCTTTGTGAGATTCGGCTGTGAATACCGATCACTTCTCCGTAAACCGAGAACAAGGGTCCACCAGAGTCACCCCCGAGCAGCCTGCAATCCGTCTGCAATGTTTCCTCTTTTTTCTCTATGATTCGGCCAACCCGTAAGACCAATCCGCGGTCTGCATCAAAACCGCTTGGGTGACCAAGGGCAAAGCACCAGTCACCCACTTTTGAGTTGTTTGCAAGAGCCATCGGTGCATATTCCCATTCCCCTGGTTCAATAATTTTGAGGATACCAGCATCTGAAATCTCTGAACCGCCTAAGCTCAGGGCTTCCAGTTTCTGACCATCGGGAAAGACAATCTGCATCTTTCTTCCACGCTCACCAATTACATGGGCGGCGGTAAGAATTAGTCCATCTGAAGAAATCAGGACACCACTGCCTGCTCCATCCTCTGCTTCAACTGAAACAACCGTATTGCGGACCCTTTGCAGCACGGACTGCATTTGCTTTTGGATATCTTTCAACTCTCCAATGGATTGGGGTAATTCCTTTTCCCATGCAGAGAAGTTATTTTCCCCATCCTCTGAAAAAAGCGGCAAAACAATAACCTGAGCCACAACCATATAGGCAAACAACATGGCACTTAAACCCATAGGGTTGTTAGTTCTCACTTAGATACTGTAGGAATTTTTGTGCGGTCTTCAACAAGGGAGAATCCCTCCGAAGAAATAAAGAGAATTTACCTGCCGCGATCTCTGGGGGGTCGTTTATTTCAGAATAATATGCACCAATCCATGACGGCGTTTCCAAATCAGAAGGAAAACTGAGGAGGTCGGGTAGGTAATTTTTGTTGTTTGCTTTTGACAATAGGTGAAGGCTTGAAAGCATATTTTTCTCTTCCAAGAAGGAAACGCTCAGTTCAATACCTTCTTTATCGGCAAAATTTTGAGTATATGAGTTGAGCCAAGTTTTGCTTTCTTGAACAGCATAAATTTTTAATTCTGGGGACATATCCCAGTGGTCTTCACTCACCCCAGTCCATCCAGTAATGGCAAACTCAGGTTGTCCTTTGGTTGGAGCTTTTAAAAACCGTACAAACCTAAGTGCTTCCGCATGGTTTTTTGACAATCGATTTACCATGCAGATAAGAGGGGTGGTGCTTCCACCAATTACTTTGTGGTCGGACGGAGCGGGACTTTCTTGATAATATGCAACTACGCCCCGGTGGTCATAGTCCTGATGGCTGTGCAGAAACTTAAGATCAGGTGTTTCGGGCATAAAAATAATATCCCATGTTGTCTTGTTGATTTGTTTTTTCAAACCAGGCAGGGCAGATAACTCGGCTAAGGGCGAGTAGGTGGTTTTTAATATGCAGGGTGCAACATTTTGGTAGGCCAGCCTGACTTGCTCAAGGGGTACCTTTGATTTTTCCCAAGCAAATATTTCTAAAACGGCAATGTCTGCAACCTTTGCCATTTTCTCCCAGACAACAAGCATACTAACCAAGACAAAAATCGAGAGCAATGAGAGGGTGATTCCAGTGTACTTGGGGGGACGGAAAAAGGGAGGTTTTGTTTCAAATTCAAATCTGTTGTACCTCATTTTCTTTTTATAAAGAAAGGAGGATCAATTGGACAAAGGAAATCAGTTTCTCTGAGGAAAGAATTTGAGCAGGATTTTTCCCATCGCCCGGTGGTGCAACATATTGCTGGCTTTGCTAACCTTAATCCATTTTCGCTTGCGATAAGATGATTCCGGCCAGTCTTCAAAAACCTTGTTTACTTCCATAGGGAAAAAATAAACACATGTCCGACCAATCGAGCATAGGATTGGTTTTTCCTGTAAGGTGCCATCAATGCCTGCTTCTTCATAAGCCTCAAGCAGGGCGGTACGTTTTGGGCCAATATTTTTGATTAAGTTCCCTTTGGGCAAACTCCAGTTTTTCCGCCTCGTGGAAATAATAAGAACCTCAGTTTTTCCAGAATCGAGCATACGGAAGGGAATGACTCCCCACTTTGCATTTGTTTTAAATTTCTTGCAATCCCCCACAGCCTCCAAATGTGGATCATTCATTGTGGAGTCGCACAATTTTGTAAAGATTGAAAAACAAATTGAAAAAGCCATTACCATCCCGCTTGATGCCTTTGACTCCTTGCGATAAGAAATTACTTCATATGTCTTTACTTACCGTCGAAGATCTCCAGAAATCATTCGCTTCCCCAAGCGGGCAATTGACTGCAGTTTTAGATGTGCCAAGCTTTACCTTAAATCACAAAGAACAGGTGGCATTTAGGGGTGCAAGCGGAAGCGGTAAGACAACTTTTCTTCATTTGCTTGCCGGAGTCCTGCCTGCAGATTCGGGAAAAATTTCATTCGATGGGCATTCTTTGCATTCAATGAAAGAATCAAGCAGGGATCAATTGCGGGCGGCTAAGATAGGCTATGTTTTTCAGTCCTTTAACTTGCTCAATGGATTTACCTGCCTGGAAAATATTCTGCTGGCAATGAACTTAAATGGATCAAGCAACCGCAGTTGGGCATTCACTTTGTTGGAGGCCGTGGGGTTGTTGGAATTCAAGGACTACCTTCCCAGGCAACTCTCTATTGGCCAGCAGCAACGTATAGGCATTGCCCGGGCACTGGTGAACCGGCCAAAACTGGTCTTGGCAGATGAACCGACCGGCAACCTTGATCCTGCAAACACCGACCTATGTTTGGGGATGTTGTGCTCCCTTTGCCAGCAGTGGGGAAGTTCCCTGATTCTGGTAAGTCATGACCCCCGGGTCATCGGTCAGTTTGAAAAATCCATTGTTTGGGAGGATTTAAATCAGGTTACCCAAAGCAAGCTGACGACAGCATGAATGAGCTAAGATGAATACTTTAACGGTTTCTTTGCGTCTGGCCTGGCGTGCACTTACCCAGAATATACTTACCAGCCTGATTGCCGTCTTCACTGTCTCCCTGTCCGGTGGATTGTTTTTGGGTGCGTGGAAAACCAAGCAAACCGTAAACCTTGCCTTTGCCCAGTCCGCAGGTGGGTTCGATGCGGTGCTCGGAGCAAGGGGTTCTCAATTGCAACTGGTTCTAAATGCCTTGTTTCACCTCGAAAATTCTCCGGGAAATCTTGATTGGTCACAGTATGAAACCATCCGTTCTCACCCCGGAGTTTCAGAGGCTTATCCATTCGCATTGGGAGACAATTATCTGGGATACCGAATAGTGGGAACTACCCCTGACTTATTCGTCCATCATCAATGGAAGCCCGGTACAAATTATCAAGTTCATCCACCAGGCAGAATTTTTTCCGACCATGCAAAGGAGGCCATTGTGGGAGCTCAGGTTGCTGCAGAGATTGGACTTAGGTTGGGTGACCGTTTTCATCCTTATCATGGATTGGAATACAACCCTGATACCAGGCACGAGGATATCTATTTGGTGGTTGGACTTCTCGAAACTACCGGTACTCCGGTTGATCAAGTAATTTGGGTACCTCTCAAAGGCGTGCAAATGATGGAGGGGCACGACGCTTCATCGGCCAATGCAATAAGTGGTGTACTGTTAAACCTTAAAGGATCTTCCGGATTGGCCTTGGATGTTAAGTACAACAAACAGGGAGACCGGGCAACCCTCGCTTGGCCAGTTCCCGCCATTCTTTCATCTTTTTTCAACCGGTTCGCATGGATGGAGCGTACGATTGCGGTTCTTGCCATCTTGATGGCCTTGGTCGGCGGGCTAATTATCCTGGCAACCCTCCGATCAACCCTGCATGAAAGACGCAGAGAATTTGCCGTTCTTCGCTGTATGGGGGCGAGCAGGGCAGTGGTTACGGGCTCCATTCTTTGGCAGTCCGCACTTATTTCCTTGATGGGAGCCTTGGGTTCTGTGGTATTATTTGTTGTTTTATCCCTGTCCCTATCTTCGCTGATCCGCCTGCAAGTAGGGGTAAGTATGGGCCTTCCGGTTTTTGATAAATTTATTTTCCTGACCTGCGGGGCCATTCTTTTATTGGGTCTGATCAGTGCCTGGTTACCAGCACAAAAACTGTACCGGTCCAGCTTACTGGAATCCTTAAATCCCCACGGGTAAATGAAGAGGAGAGTAACCCGACCTATGCACCCCAGTTCAAATATTTTTATTTCTATTTTCAGGCTTCACTTCTCTTTGGGGTTGCTTGCTTTGTTTGGCTGCTCTCAAGACCCGAAGAATGGGGCGAAAGACCTTGAATTCACGGAGGTTGGAGTTCCCCTGACGGGCGATCCAATTATGGATATTGGCAATACTCCACAAGCTGCACCATCCGAAACTGGCAGCTATTCTCAAGAGAAAAACCAAACTCGAGAGGGAGAATCGATTGTGGAAGGGAAAATGATTCTTGGTCAGACCATTCTTGATGCCGAAACCAACCAATCCATTCAGGTTGTTAGTAACCTTCCTCCTCATGACCCTGCCGGGGGGTATGAGCTAATAACCTACTCCCTGCTATCTCAATTTCCCTATGAAATTGATTGGGAAACGGATGGGCTGGCATTTGAATTCTCCTCCTATGCCTCCCGGGTACCACGCGAGATACGAAACCTTTCCGGCCAAAAGGTTGCCATTGAAGGGTTTATGGTACCAACCGTGGTGGACGAACAAAACATGGTGAAAGAGTTTTTACTTATGCCCGACCAATTGAGTTGCTGTTTTGGACAAGCACCCGAAGCAAACGGCTGGGTAGTCGTCCGCTCGGAAGAGGGAGTAGAGGTAGCAATGGACCGGGTAATCCGGGTACTTGGGAACCTTACGGTTGAAGAAAGATGGGACGAGGAATTTTTTGTCGGATTATACCATCTTCAATGTGACCAGTTGATTATAGAGTAACACCACCCACGAAGGAGTGGCGGATAATACCACAACTTATTTTTGGTCGCTGCCGCTTTCCTTGGCAGATGGTTTTCCAACGGTCACCTTAATCATATGATCAGGATCGGAGACCGATCCATTGTTACGGCTGGAGCCCATTTTGATTTTGTCCACATGGTCCATTCCTTCGATCACTTGTCCCCAAACCGTGTATTGGCGGTCAAGAAATGGGGACGGTTCAAAACAGATAAAAAACTGACTGTTGGCACTATTGGGACTGGATGAACGGGCCATGGA
>CALKMX010000007.1 GCA_938091675.1 uncultured Opitutales bacterium | reverse complement strand
ACCCGGGCGAGCACCTCGCTCTCCCCCGCATTCACCTGCATGCAACCGCTCCCTGTTTTCTTCGCCAGACGGTTGGCCAGTTTGGCTAGGGTCTTGGTCGGGCCCAGCCCCACGGAAATCGGAATACCGGTCCATTGCCCCACCGTCTGCCTCATCCGCACCGCAACTTCCAGGGGATCGGACAGGCCGGAAAAATTAAGGAAGGATTCATCAATGGAATACACTTCCAGCTCGGGAGAAAACCGGCGGAGTACCGAGACCACCCGGCCAGACATATCCCCATACAATTCATAGTTGGAGGAAAACACCTGCACCCCGTTGCGCTCGCAAAGATAACGCACCTGGTGGTAGGGAGCACCCATGGGCACACCCAGTGCCTTGGCCTCGTTGGATCGGGCAACCGCACACCCGTCATTATTGGATAGGACAATGACCGGACGGTTAGATAAATGCGGACGGAAGACCCGCTCGCAGGAGACGTAGAAATTATTGCAGTCCGCCAGGGCGATCACAGGGAATGGATCACATTGGTGACCACTCCCCAGAGATGGGCTTCATCCTGTTCATTAAATTGTATGGAGGGATAGTCGGGGTTTTCGGGAACCAGCCAGGTCACGCCTTTTTCCCGGCGCATTCTTTTGACTGTCAGTTCCCCATTGATCGAGACCACCACCACCTTGCCGTCTTCCGGTTGCAGACTCCGGTCGACCACCAGCAGGTCGCCATCATGAATGCCCGCACCGATCATGGAATCCCCCCGGGCCCGGGCAAAAAAAGTGGCAGCAGGCTGGCGGACGAGATGGGTATTCAGATCGAGGGCACCCTCCGCATAGTCATCCGCTGGGGAGGGAAACCCCGCGGATACCCCACAGGCATAAAGTGGCAGGGCATACTCACGATCCTGTACAAAACGGAGCACCCGTTCGATCTGGCTGACTGGCAGGCGGACCGGACGGGTGGGCTCCCCGTACTGGTTGCTCCCCCTGGGCCTTCCCGCCCCTTCCCTTTTTCCTCCCTGGTTGGTCATATCTGGTTTTGATATATGTTACGGAATTCAAAAAGGGCAAGCAGATCACACAAAAAAGATGATCCAAGGGAATCAAACAATCGTTTCATTTGGATGGAAAACATCAATCCGTCCACTCCCTTGAAACATTTGATTGCCGGGGCATCCCGGGGAATCGGCCGTTCCCTGGCCGATCAGTCCATCGCCGCGGGGCATGAAGTTTACGCCCTTTCCCGCACCCCGCCCCAGTCCATGCCCGCAAATTGCAACTGGATAACCGGGGATATTGCCGACCCTGTCTCCTACCTCGATCAATTGCCCGAACAGATTGATGCCCTTACTTTTTGTGCCGGCAAGGTGGTGCTCGGCCCGCTCAAGCGTCTACGCCCCGAACAAATGCTCGAAGCCTACCAGACCAGCGTGCTCGATGCATTCACCCTGATCCAGGCCCTGCTTCCCAGACTTTCCGGATCCATCGTGCTCTTTTCCTCAGTGGCCGCCCGCACCGGGCTGCCTAACCACTGTGCCATTTCCGCGGCCAAGTCGGGACTGGAAGGATTTGCCATCGCCCTTGCTGCCGAGCTTGCCCCCAAGGTACGGGTCAATGTAATCGCCCCCACCCTCACCCCCACGGAGATGGGACTGGCAATGGTGGGCGGAGAAAAAATGATCCCCATGATCGAGAGCAGACATCCCCTGAAAAAACTGCCTGCGGTCGAGGAAGTCGCGGCAACCGCCCTTTTTCTGCACTCTTCCGGAGCCGCATCCATGACCGGACAAATTCTCAAGGTTGACGGCGGGATGTCCCGTGCCAAACTGCCGGGATGATCGCAGAATCCTCCCCCTCCTCCAAAAAACGGGCCATCGTATGGTTCCGTAAAGATCTCCGGCTCGCCGACCATCCCGCCCTCGACGCCGCCCTCCAGGGTGGTATGGAGATCATTCCCGTCTTTATTTGGGATGAGCAGGAAGGAGGGGCATGGTCCCCCGGAGCCGCTTCCCGCTGGTGGCTGCATCATTCGCTCGCCAGCCTCGGAAATACCATCGAGCAGAAGAGGGGCAATCTTATCCTCGCCAAAGGGCAGGCAGCCGTCGAGCTCCCCAGGATCGCCCAGGCCCATCAGGCGGACATTATTTTATACGGGCGTTGCTACGACCCTGCCGGTATCGCCACCCAGGAAGCGGTGGAGGAAGCGTGCGATTCCAGCGGTATCTCCACGGAGTCCTTCAATTCCTCCCTGCTGCAGGAACCATGGGAGACCAAGAACGGAACGGGTAAGCCCTTCCAGGTATTCACCCCATATTGGAGAAAGTCCCGCCCCATCATTTACCGGGAGCCGGCATCGTACGACCCCCGCAAACTTTCTTTCGTTCCGAATCTTTCCTCTCCCTCCACGCTCGAGGAGCTCGGTCTGCTCCCCGAGCATCCCTGGCACCAGAAACTGGGCAACCATTGGGAAGTCTCGGAAGCCGCTGCTCATCAACAGATCGAACGCACCGTCGAGGAGGTCACCCAGTCCTATGCCACCCGCCGTAACCACCCATCGGTGGACGGCACCTCCCGTCTCTCCCCCTACCTTGCCTGGGGACAGGTAAGTCCCCGCCAGATCTGCCAGGCTGTTCTGCAGGCGGAAAACGAGGGCAGTCACCGGGGAGAAAACAAATTTTTGGTGGAGATCGGATGGCGCGAATTTTCCTACCATCTGCTCTATCATTTTCCCAATATTCCCGACCAGCCACTCCGTCCGAAATATGCCAACTTTCCCTGGCTTGATGATCCGGACAATTTGAAACGCTGGCAGTTTGGCAAGACCGGATATCCGATGGTGGACGCGGGCATGCGTCAACTCTACGAGACTGGATGGATGCACAACCGTGTACGCATGGTGGTCGCGTCCTTTCTGGTGAAACATCTTCTGCTTCCCTGGCAGGAGGGTGCCCGCTGGTTCTGGGACACCCTGGTGGACGCCGATCTCGCCAGCAATACCCAGGGCTGGCAATGGGCAGCCGGGTGCGGGGCAGATGCCGCTCCTTACTTCCGTATCTTCAATCCCATCACTCAGGGGGATAAATTTGATGCCCGGGGTGAATATGCCAGGCGATGGATCCCTGAACTGGAAAAGCTGCCGAAGAAATTTGTGTTCAGTCCGTGGACTGCACCCTCCTCCGTGCTGGCGGAAAGCGGGGTCGATCTGGATGGCAATTATCCCGGTCCCTGCGTGGATCATCCGGAAGCCAGAGCCCGGGCCCTGGCCGCCCTGGCCACGCTCAAGCAGATTTAGTTCCTGCTTTCCTTGATGCCCGCACCGATCCCATCCGCCCCACACCGCTTGTTTGTGGTGCTGGGTGACCAGCTCGATTACCAGCGGTTCCTGCCCGCTGACTTTGATCCCAAAACCGATTTATTCTGGATGGCCGAAGCGAGCGAGGAATCCACCCATGTGCGTTCGAACAAGCACCGTATTGTCTGCTTCCTCGCGGCCATGCGGCATTTCCGCAACCATCTAAACGATGGGCAAATCCCCCTGCTTTATCATGAACTGGGCAAGGGGGAATCGAGCCTTAGTGGACTTCTGGGACAGGACCTCAAACAACTCAAACCCGGCTTGGTCAGCGTGGTAAAACCGGGAGATTACCGGGTGGAGGAAGCCCTGAGAAAGACGGTGGAGGAACACCGTGCGAAATGGGAAGTGCGCGAGGATGAACATTTTTTATGCACCCAGGCGGAATTTGAGGAACATGCCCAGGGGAGAAAATCCCTGCGGATGGAATTTTTCTACCGGGAGATGCGCCGCAAGCACGATGTCCTGATGGACGGCAAGGACCCGGTGGGAGGGGCATGGAATTTCGACAAGGAAAACCGGGAAAGCTTTGGCAAGCAGGGACCTCCCCCCTCCCCCATGGTCCGCGGTTGCTCCCCGGATGCCCTCACCCAGGAAGTGATCGATCTGGTAAACCAGCACTTCCCTGATCATCCGGGCGATCTCCGCCAATTCATCTGGCCGGTCACTACCCAACAGGCGGAAGATGCGCTTACCCAATTCATCGAGGAGTGCCTGCCCTGCTTTGGCCGCTTTCAGGATGCGATGTGGACGGATGAATATACCCTTTTTCACTCCCTGCTGGGCTCCCCCATCAACCTGCGCCTGCTCGATCCCCGCAAAGTAATTGAGGCTGCGGAACAGGCATATCTGCTGGGCAGCGCCCCCCTGCCCGCGGTGGAAGGGTTTATCCGGCAAATCCTGGGCTGGCGGGAATATGTCCGTGGGATTTATCACTTGCGCATGCCCGAATACCGGGAGATGAATTTTTTAGAGGCCGACCAACCCCTGCCGGAATTTTTCTGGACCGGGGAAACGGACATGGTCTGCATGAAGTCCTGCCTCAAGCAGGTACTGGACACTGGGTATGGTCACCACATCCAAAGACTGATGGTGATTGGATTGTATTCCCTGTTGCACGGGGTACGGCCAGGTGAGATCAATGACTGGTTTCTCGCCAACTATGTGGATGCGATCGACTGGGTGACCACCCCCAATGTGGTGGGAATGTCCCAGTTTGCAGACGGCGGAATCATGGCATCCAAGCCCTACTCCGCCACCGGTGCCTACATTGACCGGATGAGCAACTACTGCAAAAAATGCCGCTTCCAGCCCAAGGAATCCACCGGACCGGACGCCTGTCCCTTCACCACCCTGTACTGGGACTTTCTCGACCGCCACCGGAAACGGCTCGGGGGCAACCAGCGGTTGGCCATGCAGATGCGCAACCTCGTCCGCTTATCCGAGGAAAAACTGGCGGAGATCAGAAAAGGAGCAGATTCCCTGCGTCGTCCGTCCTAGGGCCATCCCCCTGCTTCGGCTCTCCCATCCGGGCATAGCCCAGCAAATTTTCTAGGCTGTCCACCTCCTTTGGTTCCTTGTCCTTTCGCCATCTTTGAATGCGCGGGAAACGCAGGGCAACCCCGGACTTGTGCCTGCCGGATGCCCGGGCACCCTCAAATGCCACCTCAAAGACCAGGCCCGGTCGCACACTCCGCACGGGCCCGAACTTCCCGGTTACATTCTTGCGGATATAACGGTCCACTTCCTTTAGTTCCTGATCGGACAAGCCGGAATAGGCCTTGGCCACGGTTACCAGTTCGCCCGTATCATCCAAAACTGCGAGGGTGTAATCGGAGTACAGGTTGGCCCGTTTGCCGTGTCCAAGCTGGGCACCCACCACCACCATATCGGCGACGAAAGGATCGACCTTCCACTTGTACCAGTCCCCCTTTACCCGTCCGGATGAATAGATCGAATCGGCTCGCTTGAGCATCAGACCTTCCACTCCCCGGTCCCTCGATTCCTCTCGTTTCCTCGATAATTCCTCCCATGTGCATGCATCCACCCGGGGAGAAAGTTGCAGGGGGAAACCCGCGGGCAATTGCTCAAACAAGTGCTCCAGTTTTTTCCGGCGCTCCGCAAAGGCAATGGTTCTTAGATCCTCCCCGTCCACCCGCATGAGGTCATAAGCCATGAACCGGACGGGTTCCTTTTTCAGCACCGATGGGCCCGGCTGTTTTCGGCCCAATCTCTTTTGCAAACGGCTGAAAGAGCGCAACCCTTCCGGCCCCCAGGCAAGAATTTCCCCGTCCATGGCCAAGCCCGGAGGCAGGTGGGGGGCCATCCCCAGCAACTCGGGAAAGGATTCACCCACCGACTCATCCCCCCGTGTCCACAACATTGCCCCCTTTTCCTCGTTTAAAAACTGGCAGCGTATCCCGTCCCATTTCCACTCCGCCCACCAGTTGGCTGGATCCCCGAGAGTATCCGGCTCCTCCTGCAGGGGACTCGCCAGGCAGAAGGGAAAGGGCCGGCACCAGGCATCATCGGGACCCTCCTCCCCCACGATCTGCCCGAATGCGCGGGTCCGTGGATCCCACTCGCCGGAAATCCGCTGGGCAATGACTGCCGGATCGGTCCCGCCCACTTCCGCCAGTGCCTTGCAAAGATTGCCCCGGGATACCCCGATACGGAATCCACCCGTGAGCAATTTGTGAAAGGGTAAAAGGTCCATCGGTCTGAGCCTGTCCCACATCCCAAGAAGAATTTCCTGCTTTTCTACCGGATCGGCCGGTACCAAAGAGAGGAGGCCATCCTCCACCACCTGCGACAGGCTCATTGGCACAGCCTCTTGGTTTCCCCGCACCAGCAGGGCAAGGGTCTCGGCAAGATCGCCCACCCGCTCGTAGCTTTCCTCCAGCAACCAAAGGGGCAGGCTTACCCGATGAGCCGCCCATTGCCTAAGTTCGCCCGTTCGCACCGCACCCTTGATCCGGTTGCCCGCGAGAAACCAGGCGGCCCAGCCTGCATCCTCCGGGGTGGCAGCCCTAAAATATTCAACCATCCGGGCGAGACGGTCGCCCGTCTTGGTCATCTCATCGAGGTCGTGAAAAAGTTCGGAAAATCCCTGCATATCCCTGCCCTACTCCTCCTCCGTCCGCAAGGGGGCACCGCCCAGCATCGATGCCTGGATTCCGCGCTCCCCCAAATACCTGGCCAGCGGTTCGCCATCCCCATGGGTGAGTTTTATTTCCTCCGCCCCGGTGCCTTCAATCACTCCAAGCAGGCCCGCCCAGTCCGCGTGGTCCGATAGCACAAATCCACGGTCCAGATTTCTGCGACGGCGTGCCCCGCGCACTGCCATCCATCCGGAAGCAAACCCCCGCTGGGCACCCTTGAACCGCCGGGTCCATCCGGCATCCTCCACCGCGGGCGGAGCCACAATCATCGCACCCGCCCAATCTCCATCCCCTTCCCTGGGTTTCTGCACTTTGGGAAACCTCACTCCGGAAGATTCATAGACCGGGAGAAAGGGATGCACCGCCCCATGGGCAAATACCGGACCAATGGAGGGATCCAGTCCGCGCAACACGCGTTGGGCCTTGCCCAGGGAATAGGCAAAGAGCAGGGACGGTCTGCCCGCCTGGGCATTGTCGCTCCACCATTGGTTGATCTCCTGGTGAATGATGCCTTCCTCCTTCCATTGATAGACCGGCAGACCAAAAGTACATTCGCTGACAAACACATCGCACTTCACCAGTTCGAAAGCTTCGCAACTACGGTCGGGCTGGGGCTTATAATCCCCACTGACCACCCATACCCGTCCGCCCACCTCCACCCGCACCTGAGCGGACCCAAGAATATGCCCGGCCGGATGGAAGGATACCTGGGCACCCCCAATCCGGCGGATTTCCCCATAGGGCAGACCTTCGGCTGTGATCTCCTGCCCGAGCCGTAATTTGAGCAGAGGCAGGCAGGTTTCCGAGACCAGATAATTTGCATGGCCCGGGCGGGCATGATCACTATGGGCATGGGTGACCAGTGCCCGTTCCACCCGGCCACGCGGATCGATATAAAAATCACCAGCTGGGCAATAGAGCCCTTGCGGGCGGACAACCAGAGGTTCCACCATCAATCAGGCAGATCCACGGAGAATGAATCAAGCTCCCGCAAAAAGAGGAAATTTTTTATTGGGTGGATAAAAAAAAGAAATCTTTTATTTCGCATGATCCTAAAATTACAAACTTTCGTTCTATAAATTGTTATGGCACCTTACAGCTTCACGCAAACGAATGCTACGACTGATTCAATCGGCCGTTTCATGACAGACCGTTCACGCATGGCTCCCCCAACCAAGGACGAGTACGATCAATTATTTACCGATCTGCACAAAGGCTCTGATTCTGCCAAACAGGAATTAGTCGAGCGGCATATCCGTCTGGTTGCCTCAATTGCCCTGAAGTTCCGTCAGGTCAATGTACCGATGGAGGATGTGATGGCGGAAGGTATTCATGGTCTTGTTATTGCAATCGATAAATTCGACCATACCCGCGGGATCAAGTTGAGCACCTATGCCGCTTGGTGGATCCGTCAGCGAATCCAGCGTTTTGTCAGCAAAATGGCCGAGGCTGTTTCCATCCCTCACGATGTGTCTCAGGGAAAGAGGAAAGAGAATAATTTAAGGTCTGAACTTCAAATCTCTTTGGGCCGCGATCCGACTGATGAGGAAGTAAATTTGGCCCTGGATGACCGGCGTAATTTGTCTGGTCGTGTCAAGTATGCCCCTGCCAGCACCCTTTCTCTGGACGAGCCTTTTTCGGATGATTCCGATCATTCCCTTATCGATACGATGGCAGACGACAATGAGACCCAGCTTTCCTATCGCGAAGCCGGCTCGTTAGCGGATGATATCCGGGTGGCTCTTGGTTTCCTCGAACCCCGCGAACGCAAGGTATTGAGTATGCGGTTCGGACTGACCAAGCAAAAAGAAGCAATGAAGCTCGATGATATTGCCGAGATTTTGGAAGTTTCCGGCGAGCGTGTACGTCAACTCGAAGCACTCGGCCTTAGAAAGCTCCGTGCCGTGGTGATGAACAATGGCAAGCTTGATTTCCGTAATCTCGACAAGCTTGTTGGCATCGAATTACGTGGCAAAACCAAGATGAGTCCTTTACAACTTTCCCTCATCTTGGACAATGCTGCGTAATTCATGATATCTTCCCTTTCCAAGTGGGTATGCCCACCACCAGAGACTTTTGACGACCCAGACCCTTCTCAGGATAAGGTGCAACTTCTTCGTTGTGTACCCTATATCCTTATCCATTTAGGGGTACTTCTAGCCTTTTACACTCCTTTTGGATGGCCCTGTCTCGTCGTCTTGCTCCTCTCTTATGGGGCTCGCATGTTTGCAATTACTGCCTTTTATCACCGTTATTTTTCCCACCGTACCTTTAACGCCGGTAGAATAGTCCAGTTCTTGGGCGGGTTTATTGCCTGTGCTTCCGGACAGCGTGGTCCCCTGTGGTGGGCAGCCCACCATCGCCGGCACCATCGCCATTCCGACACGGAGCACGACTCTCATTCCCCGCACCACAAAAACTTTTTCTGGAGCCATACCCTCTGGTTCATGACCGATTATGCTCTGCCCACTTTCCTCAAGGAAATTCCAGACTGGGTAAAATATCGGGAGCTCCGTTTTATCAACCGCTACGATTGGATTGCGGTTCTCCTGCTCGCACTGGGTTGCTATTTCCTGGGTGAATGGGCGGCTTTTGAGGCATGGACGGGAATGAATGGGCTATCCATGCTCGCCTGGGGATTTTTTGTACCCACCGTCCTGCTCTACCATGCCACTTTCTCCGTAAATTCGCTCACCCACATGTTTGGAAAAAAGAAATATGAAACCGGGGATGAGAGCCGGAATAATTGGTTCGTCTCGATTATCACCTTCGGGGAGGGCTGGCACAATAACCACCACTTTTTCCCAGGGTCCGCAAGGCAGGGCTTTACCCCTGGGGAATTTGATCCTACCTATTACGGATTGCGTCTGTTATCTCTTTTGGGATTGGTCAGCGATCTTCGTCCCGTGCCCGCTTGGGTAAAGGAAAAAGCCAAGGACTGAGCATCCGGGCAGCCCTCCCGGTACGGGAATCATGAAAATTGCCATCATTGGATCCGGAATATCCGGACTTGGTTGTGCCCATCTGCTCAAAAACAATCACGACATCATCCTGTTTGAGGCGGCGGACAAACCGGGCGGTCATGTAAACACTGTCGATGTAACCGGCAAAACTGGGGAGTACCGGGTGGATACCGGGTTCATTGTGTTTAACGAGCAAAACTATCCCAACTTTGTCCGCCTGCTCGAACGGCTCGATGTGGATTCTCAACCTACCCGAATGGGATTTTCCGTACGGTCCGAACGCACCGGGATTGAATACAGTGGCGAGTCCATCTCCGGATTATTTGGGGGGCTCCGAAATATCACTGATCCCAGGCACTGGGGAATGGTGCGGGACATTTTAAGGTTTCACAAACTTGCGGAACAAGCAGACGATCCCAGCGAAACGGTCTCGGAATTTATCCGGCGGAACGGACTGGGCGAACGGTTCGAAAGTTCCTTCCTTCTCCCCCTGGGGTCCGCCCTGTGGTCCTGCTCCATCGAGCGGTTCGGATCCTTCCCCATGGAATTCCTCACCGATTTTCTGTCCAACCATAAGATGTTGCAGGCATATAACCGTCCGGTCTGGCGGGTATTAAAAGGGGGCTCCCGTACCTATGTCGACAAAATCGTCGAGGGACTGGGCGAGCGATTACATCTTTCGACTCCCGTCCGCTCGGTCCGCCGATCTGACAACGGAGTTATTATTATCCTTCCGGATGGAACTGAGCAGTCTTTTGATCAGGCCATCCTTGCCTGCCATGCCGACCAGTCCCTCAAACTGCTGGACGGTGCGGAGAGGGAGGAAATCGAACTTTTGCAGAATTTCCCCTACGAGAACAACCAGGTCACTTTACATTCCGATGACCGACTACTACCCCGCCGCACTTCCGCCCGGGCGAGCTGGAATGCCTATATTCCCAAGGAGGAGAAGGACCATGCGGTGGTTACTTACGATATGAATATCCTGCAAAGCCTGCCCACTCAGGAACCTTTCTGTGTGTCCCTGAACCAGGAATCGATGATTGATCCATCCCTCCGCCATCGAGATTTTACCTTTGAGCACCCCACTTATCATCCGGGCAGAAAATCCGCCCAGGCCATGCACCAATCCTTTATTCAACGCCGGGGAATTTCCCTCTGCGGTGCCTACTGGGGATATGGGTTCCACGAGGATGGATTGAGCAGTGCCCTGCGGGTGTGCGAATCATTCGGGGAAAAACTGGGATGAAGAGTTGCCTCTATTTTGGTGAGGTCAGCCACCACCGCAAAGCACCCAGAAAGCACGATCTGCATTACGATGTATACATGGCCCATTTGTTCCTCGATGAACTGGAGGATATTTTTACTGATCGTTGGTTCTGGTCTGTTGACCGTTCAAACCTGGGCGGTTTTCATCGGGCCGATTATCATCGCCGGGAAATTCCCGACCTTGCCGATGCGGTACGGCAGACCATGTCCGATCAACTCCACAGGGAGATAACCGGACCCATCTCCATCATCACTCACCTGCGCACCTTCGGATACTGTTTCAACCCGGTGAGTTTTTATTTCCTTTGGAACGAGGATCGTACGCTCCCCACCGCCCTGATGGCTGAAATCACCAACACCCCCTGGGGGGAACGGTACGCCAAGTGTTTTGAATGGGAAACGGGCAAAAACGAGGACCGGAGCGATCATGAATTCCGCAAGGAATTTCATGTCTCTCCCTTTATTGGGATGGATATCGATTACGACTGGAGATTCCGTAGTCCGGCCGAAAATTTCCAGGCCGACATGATTTTACAGCAGGATAAGAAAACTTTTTTTACCGCCCACCTCAAACTCCACCGCCGTCCATTGGACGGCCGGAACCTCGCATGGGCACTGGCCCGGTTCCCCTTCATGACCCTAAATGTCACCCGGGCGATTTATTGGAATGCATTGATTTTGCGACTCAAGGGTTGCCCTTTTTATCCTCACCCCAAAAAATCACCTTCTTCTTCCACCCCATCATGAAAGCCACTGCTTCTGCGAGCCTATCCCCACCCCTTCGCTCCACCAGCGAAGAGCTTGGATTTTTTGGCCGTCTTCTGATCCATCAATTAAACAACATTAAGCACGGGTTGCTGGAGTTGCATATTGAGGGATCGGTTCATTCTTTCGGGCAGATAAATTCTCCCACCACCGCCCGCATTGAAGTAAACGATTCCTCCTTCTTCCGCAAAGCCTGTCTTGGTGGTTCGCTCGGGGTGGCAGATAGTTATGCCGCGGGCGATTGGGAAACCGATGACCTGGTTGGTGTATTCCGGCTCTTTCTGCAAAACCTCGAGGTGATGGACGGTCTGGAAGGCGGCTGGGCAGCCGTGCTCAACAAAGTTGCCCGCTGGGCCTATTTAATTACCCAGAAAAACACCGTTAAGGGGAGCCAGCGCAACATCGCCCTGCACTACGATTTGGGCAACGATTTTTACCAACGGATGCTCGACCCCACCATGACCTACTCCTGTGGCATCTTCGCCCATGAGGAAACGACATTGGAGGAGGCATCCCTCGCCAAGTACGACCGCATCATTGAGCAACTCGAAATCAGGGACGGGCAGACCGTGCTGGAAATCGGGTGCGGTTGGGGTGGGTTTGCCAAGCGGTTACTGGAGACCACCCAGGCCAAATGGACCGGTACCACCATCTCCCAGCAGCAGTACAATTACGCCAAGGAGATTATTGAACAAGGTGGCTGGCAGGACCGGGCAACACTTTTGCAGAAGGATTACCGAAATCTGCAAGGCTCCTATGACCGGATCGTTTCCATCGAAATGATCGAGGCGGTGGGGCACGAATATTTGCCCACCTATTTTTCCAAAATTTCCGATCTCCTCGCCACCAATGGCGCCGCCCTGGTGCAGGCAATCACCATGCCAGACCACCGCTATGATCAGTACTTAAAGGAGGTCGATTATATCCGCACCCGGGTATTTCCGGGCAGTTGTGTGCCCTCGATCTCGGCAATGATTTCCGCGGTTGCCCAAAAGTCCGACCTCCGCCCCACTGGGATCGATGACATCGGCTACCACTATGCCCGCACCCTGCGAGAGTGGCGTTTACGATTTCGGGAAAATGAGGAGGAGATCAAAAAACTCGGCTATGATGATTCCTTCCGCCGGGCATGGATTTATTATTTGTGCTATTGCGAGGCCGGATTTGAAGAGGGATACACCGGTGATATTCACCTGCTCCTGACCAAGCCACAATCCAGGGTAGGGAAAGGATTCCCCCAATGAATGAGAGAATGAGAGTTCTTCTTAACCTCGTGGTCTTCCAGGCTGCCTGGTTTGCCTGTGTGCTGGGCTCCAAATCTTCCTATCCCCTGCTCTTTCCTGTGCTTGGGTTTTGTGCGGTGCTGGGGCTGGTCATTTCCAGCAAACGCTTCGGATCCGCCTTTCCATTCCTCCTTTCCTCCGTTGCCCTGGGGATGGTGGGAGACTCCCTGCTTGTCCGTTTGGAACTGCTCGCGTTTTATGCCAACCCCACCATCGGGGGGGCTCCTCTCTGGATGATTATTTTGTGGGCAAATTTTGGCCTGATGCTCCGGCCGCTCTTTTCGTGGTTTTTGGAAAGCAATATCCGATGCCTGCTGGGATTTTCCCTGGGTGGGGTGCTTGCCTATTACTCGGGCTGGCAACTGGATGCCCTCGCCTTTACCTCCGGTTGGTTCAGTGCCCTTGCGATAATGTTCGAGTGGGGAGTTGCCGGACTGGTTCTCCGCCAGGTGCATTTAAAATATCCCAAAATTACGGATGAGTCTGCCTGAGCTCTTGCTTTATGGGCAGGCGGGAGCATCGGTGGTGATGTTTCTTGGCTGGTTAATTGCCCTGAAAATCAGAAATACTTCCTACGTCGATGTGCTCTGGGCATACGGGGTGGGCATCCTCGGAATCGTCTATCTGTATCTGTTACGGGAAGACTGCCATCCTGCCCGCCATGCCCTTCTGCTCGGCTTGCTCGGAGTATGGTCTGCCCGGCTCGGTACCCACCTGCTCCGCCGGTGCTGGGGAAAACCGGAAGATGCCCGCTACCTCTATCTGCGGGAATATTTAGGAGAACGGGCAAACCTTGGATTCTTTTTCTTTTTCCAGGTGCAGGCATTCTGGGTGGTATTGTTTGCCAGTCCCTTTCTCATTCTTGCGAGCAACCCCTCAGATCTTTCATGGATCGATCAGGTCGGCATGTTTATCTGGATTGTTGGATTTGTGGGAGTCAGCCTGGCGGATAAACAACTCCGCCACTTCAAAAATTCTCCCAACCGTACCCGGGCGGAGGTCTGCAATACCGGATTGTGGAAATATTCCCGCCACCCCAATTATTTTTTCGAGTGGGTCTTGTGGCTGGGCTACCTGCCCATGGGCATTCATTCCGCAGGTGGTGAATGGCTCTTCCTCATCCCGCCCATTCTCTATCTCTTTCTTACCAAGATTACCGGGATTCCTTTTGTGGAGGCACGAAAGTTGGAAGCCAGTGGGGATGCCTATAAAAAGTATCTCGCATCCACCTCCTCTTTTTTTCCCTGGTTTCCCAAATAATTTCTTTTCTTACTGATGAGCCTGACTGATACTTTTATTCAACTAAGCGAACGCGGACGAATGCCCGACTTTCTCATCCGGGCAGGTATCCGTAACCTCTGTAAAAAACGGCTCGAGCAGTGCCAGATTGAGGATTGTGAAAAAAATGCGGAACTGGCCGAGGAATATTTGCAACAGGTCGACCAGTCCCCCCTCGCGGTGGAAACGGACAAGGCCAACGAGCAACACTATGAAGTACCCGCCGAATTTTATCACTTAGTCCTCGGGAAAAACTTAAAGTATAGCTGTTGTTGTTATGAACCAGGCACCCACGGGCTCGACCGGGCGGAAGACCGGGCACTGGAACTCACCTGCCAACGGGCAGATTTGCAGGACGGGCAGGACATTCTTGAACTTGGATGTGGCTGGGGCTCCCTTTCCCT
>CALKMX010000006.1 GCA_938091675.1 uncultured Opitutales bacterium | reverse complement strand
TTTATCACAAACCTGACGGTAATTAACGATACCACATTCCGGGACATGGATTGCCTTTATCCCTGAAGCATATGGCTCGATTTCCCTAAGTCTTTCCTGCGATATTATCTCGCACTTTATACCGTTTGCCCGCCCGCGTTCAAAAATTGCACCCAATCGGTCGCTCTCCTCCGTGCAGGTTGCTACAATTACTTTACCACAGAGTTCATAATCAATGCCGTGTTCCCGGCAAAAATCTTCCATTGCCAGTTTTCCTTGCCGGCAGTTCCTCGCCTTGAGCGAGCCGGGTTTGTAGTAAATGCCCGAGTGTAAAACACCCGAATTTCTGCCCGTTTGGTGCTCAGCCAAGCGGTTCTCTTTTTCGATCACTACGATCGATTTGCCCGGAAATTTTTGGCTAATACGATAGGCAGTGGCGAGCCCAACAATCCCGCCTCCAATTACACAAAAATCTGCTTCCACCATTCATAGCAAATAGCATATCTTCTTCTGCATGGGCAGAAGAAAAAACGAAAAGAAGCGAGTGGAGTTTAGGAGCTTTTCTTCCAGTCCGAAAGAGCACCTGCCGGGTTCTTTGACACATCTCCCCGACCGTTTTTGGTAATGGTTTTGCCCTTCGCATCGACTATAACAAGGGCAGGAATTCCCCGGACTTCATACTTTTTCTTCAGGGCATTGGCCGCATCACTTCCATGAGGAACCGTGTACCAGTTCATCTTGTACTTTTTCATGTACTCCAATTGATCCTTGGGGGATCGGTCTGAGGAAACAAAGACGACTTCAAATTCTTTGGCATTTTTGTCGCGGAACTCAACCAAGCTTGGGGTGAAGTGACGGCAGGGAGGGCACCATTGTGCGGAAAAATATATCCCCACAACTTTGTCTTTTAATACTTTGGAAGAAACTTCCTTACCCTCGCTGTTCAATAATTTCGCGGGAAAGAGGGAGTCGCCAGAACCCGTAGCCGCATAAAAAATATTTTGGAAGAAAAAGAATCCAATGAGAGAGAGAATAAGAGTTGATTTTACTTTCATGTAATAAAACTTCAGTCATCAGATAAAGTTTCGCAAATAAAAATTAATCTTCTTCGCTCATCCAACTTAAGATACGGAGCCGCTTTTTTCTTGAATCCACTCAGGTTTCTTGAACAAATGAAATCTTATCTAAATTTTAACCCCTCTAAGAAATACACACATGAGCTTCTCTTCATTAAAACTTCACAATGCAATGTGGCCCGGTCTTGTCGGCAAAGGCGAAGGCGAGGGCGAGGAACCTCCATTTAGCCTGGAACGCATGCTCGATCTTACCGCCAATGCGGAAGTCAATGGACGCAAGTTTGATGGTGTGGATTGTTTTCTCTTTCATCCCCATACCGACCCCGAAGCAAGCGATGATCAATTAAAAGAAATCGCAGATTTAATTGCCGGGCGTGGCTTTAACATTGGATCCCTGGTTGCCCCAGTTTGGCCAGGTACAGTTGGGGATTCAGCGATGGGTACAGACGAACAACAGGGGAAATTCCTCGATGCGGTCAAAGTTGCATGTCGTATTGCCAAGGTCTTTAACGATCACGGTGCCCGCAAGGGTGGAGTGATCCGTATCGATTCTGCGGAGTTTGGTGTAGAAAAATGGAAGGCAAACCCAGGGGAGGGCACTGCACGCATTATTGATACATTCAAGAAAGCCGCTGCAATTGCCGCAGATCATGGTGAGCGCCTTGCAGTGGAAGGGGAAATATGCTGGGCTGGGATGCATAGCTGGAAAGATGTGCTTGATCTCTTGGAAGGGGTTGGAATGCCAGAAACTCTTGGCTTTCAGGCAGACCTTGCTCACACCTATCTTTACCTCATGGGTTACAATGCACCTGATCATGCCTTGCTTCATGACGGCTATTCCGAAGATGAGTTTTATGCCGCATATGAAAAAATGACCGACAAATTACGCCCCTGGACCATAGATTTCCATGTGGCACAAAATGATGGCCAAGTTCATGGAGCTGGTTCACATGACAAAACTGGAAAGCATTGCCCGGCAGATGATCCCAACGGAAAGCTGGACATTGCCCGCTGCTCGAGTTACTGGCTCAAAGATTTTCAGGATCGCGGGATTAAGCATATTTGCTGGGATGGATGCATGTTTTCCAATGCCACCCTCGAAAATCCTGCCACCTGGAATACCATTCTCAAAGCGATGGTCGATGTGGTATCTTAAACATTCCTGATTTTTTCTTCTCAAGGGCTGGTCTCATTCGGGACCAGCCCTTTTTTGGTTTAATGTAATGGTTGTGAATAAAAAAATTCTCTTTTTTGCATTTTTTCATCGAATCTGTGGCAATCCTGGGTAAGGGTAAAGGTGTGATGGGATGGTGGACTTATCTGACGGACTTGTCCAAGACATCGGTTTTAAGTACAAAAAACCTCTAAAAAGGAATGAAAATGGGAATAACATACAGAGAAGCAAAAAGGATTTTATCCAAGCAGGATGAAGCCCGGGATGTGATTAACAGTTACCGTGGAATGGAAACGCTGGGGAAACGGTTGCAACTTCGTAGTAATAAGGAACTCATCCTCAAACTTTTTGAGATAGAAGAAAACGAATCTATCTTGGAAGTATTTACCCATCTCAAGTCGCTCTATGAAGAGCAATGGGGAGATGCTGAAGTAACTGCTCCGCCTGAATTACCAGGGGAACTCAAAGAAGATCCGAAGGACGAAAAGCCTTCCTCAGAACCTCTTAATAAATCTAAGTCAGAGTCTGCCGTGCCGGTTTCCGCCAGCACAGTAAACTAAAAATATTTCAAGCAGGCTTGATTTTCCTGGCTTAGGTCGGGTAAGTTATTGTTTCTTGAATATTACTTCCAGATTTCAGAATTCTACCACCTTGTCGGGTAGTATTCTTTTGTCTCACCCTTCTTTGCAGGATCCGAACTTTTGCAAAAGTATTGTTTTTCTCTCCAACCATTCCGATGATGAAGGCACTCTG
>CALKMX010000005.1 GCA_938091675.1 uncultured Opitutales bacterium | reverse complement strand
GAACCCATCCCAAGCCAGTTCCTTGAAAAAGTTGTACGATGAATTCAAATACGAACCCTCCCGCGTAGAAGTCATTTTTGAATTTGCTGCCAAAGCAGAAGCGTTCCTTGATGTACTCAACGACCTTAGGGCAACCGAAGGCGGTATCCAACTTCTCTTCAATGATCCGGAGGGAACAATGGCGGATATTGGTTTCACCAAATTAATCAGCGAATACCCAGAAAAATATCACGCTATTTTCGAAGAGAACAAGGAGATTTCTGCTGAATTGTCCTCCACTGCATCTAAGTTTAAATCCAATCCGGAATATTTGGATCTTGTATTTGCAAACATTGACAAACTTGAAGAGATCAACGGGTTTGCCAATGAATTCGGAAGTTTGAATACTGTCCCCGTTCTTAATCAGGATGGAGAAGTTGTAATTGATGAGCAAACTGGGGAAGAGAAAACGCAAGAAGTTTTTGTCTTTTCCGACCCTTTGCTTACCTCAATATTCTTCAAAAATATTGACGATCTTTCCAACCTGTTCAGCTTCAAGGAAGTTGGAGAAATCGTAGGTATTCCCGGGGGTGATGCCCTGCGCATTTTTGACAAAGACCCCGGATGGCTATTTTTTGTTCTTGGGGAAAACGGGATCGAGCGTGATGAAGACGACCGACCGCTTTTAAACGATGAACAAAAGGCGGCTGCCCGTTTTCTTGGGGATTTATATTTGACGGATGTTCCTGTTACCGAGGTGCCGCTCGAGTTAGCTCGCGAATTATTTGCCCTTGGGCTTTCCAAAGAAGAATTGGGCCGGGTAATTACCGATTTATTGGATGGTCCACTGCTTGATGGGCCAGACTCCGCCCCTCCAGGAGAGGATGATCCTGGAGCAAATGCAGATCTGCAAACATTGTCATTCTTACTTGATCATTCCTTCACCGGATCGATTGACCCATCCCTCATTATTTCTGCTGAGATTGCCATGGCTAGTAGCTTCTTTAAGGAATCCCTGGATGTTTATGATGAGATTTCCATGCTCGGAGAATCAATGGATGAATATGTCCCGCAAGATGATGGCGGGATTATTGATTCAGGAACGGATGGGTCCTTCACTGCTTCGCAAACGAACGATTCTGTAGATAACACCCACGACCACACGGATACAACTAACGATCCTAATTCAGACCAAACCCACCAGGATTTTGATGATAGCAGAGATCCAGAAGGTGTCCTCGGCGGAAAGAGCCTATCCTTTGGCGAGGGGACTTATGATTTATCTCTGCTTGCTTACGACCGCCTGCTTTTTGCCGCGAGTGAAAACCTTTCCATTTCGGGAAGCCTGATCTTTGAGGTTAACCAAGATACAGATGCTTTTAATCAACTTCTTCTCATGTCTGCGGGAGGAATTAGCCTGGCTTCTGGATCTTCGATTACTTACGAGGGGAATTCGCTTGGATTGGGCTCGTTTAATACCCTTAGGGTTATTGATGTTGACCTTTTCGCCCGGGATGAAATCTCACTAAGGTCCCTGGACAGGTTGGTCATTAAAAACACCAAGCTAACCACCAGTGGCAGGGGATTTCATGATGCAGTTGAATTACTCGCCCATCAGGAAATTTCAGTGGATAATCTGATTTTTTCTGAGCACATCAAGCGGGTGGCTATGGAAGCAATGACGGTTAATTTATCAAATCTAAATTTCCCGTCCGGCTCCCAGGTAAAGCTTAATTCGGCGTACGGAGGAATTGATGGTAAGTATCCAAATTTCAACAGCATGCTTTATGGTCGTGTCAATTTCATACAGAATATTCGTTATGCGAATAACCCGGTCATGAGCCGGCCAGACTTTGATCTTCACGGCGGAAACATTTCGATTGGAAGAATCGGAAACTAATTCCTTTTCTTCGCCTTCAACCTCCTGTAAGAATTCAAGCTATGCACGGTATTAAAACCTTCTTTGGATTGTATTTTTTGGGATCCATTTTTCTCTACGCCCAAGTTTCAGATTCAAATAAGCCTGTTTCTTCAATAAATGAGCCTATGACTTTTTTGGACGCAGACTTTTTTGCTGATTCTTTGTCCGAGGCATACACCTTAGAGGAAGACCCCATGGGTGCTCAGAGACTTTTGCAGGTGAGAAATTCCAGCCTTTCACCATCGGTGATTCTTACTTCCAACTATAACTACACTTCCAATTCGGAAAAAGTAGCGACTAACGAAAAAGAGGGAACCACATTCAATTTGTCCTTAACCTTCAATTTAGGACTTGGGGAATATGGTATTGGTGATGAAGTGGTATGTGCACCTGCTTTAAGCTTTGTACAAATGCGTACTTTCACCGATCCGTTTCGTGATTATGGAGACAATATGAAAGTTTACGATCTCGACACACAAATTGCATCTTTGTCACTTCCTTTTGTACTTCCAAATGATTTCAGTCTTACCGTATCGAATGCGTATGTGGTTCCGAGTACCTTTCGTGGAAAGAAAAATATAATCTCTTACTCAAATACCCCTAGTGTATCCTTTGCCAAGAATTTCATCTTAAATTCCGGAGATGTTATCAATTTCACTGCCAGTACAAGTTACACCTTTACTCAGGGTGATACCCTTGAGCAAACTATTGCTGATCCAGTATATTTTAATTTCATTGAAGCAGTAATGCAGCAGAGTGGGATTTCTCCCTCTTCTGACTACCCTTCTAATTTACAAGATGGTCTGGGTCATGCACTTTCCCTTTCCTATACCAAACAACTTTCAGACAACCTTACTATTGTGCCTGCTTGGTCTTACCAATCAAACTCCTTTACTGAAGGATCCAATAAGAGCAGGGTCGATAGGGTATATAATGCCGGGCTATCAGCCAGTTGTGCATTTACTGAATGGCTTAGTGTAAGTGGGTTGGCAAATTATTCGTGGAAGCGAACCAATGATGATCTAAATGTTCCAGAATTTGAGGATTTCATTGGTGGTCTATCTATAAACCTCAACCACTCTTTTTAACCACTTCCTTGTTTCGGGCATTTTTCTTGGGCTACAAAGTTTACATAGCACTTACGCTGTGCTTTATTTTAAATCTTCAAAGAGTCACAGGACAGGCAGAGGAGAGCGTCGATGAGGTTTATCAACGTGGAATAAAACTAGAAAGCGAAAAAGAATATGATGGTGCCTTGTGGGAATTAAACAAGGCAATGGGAATGGTGAAGAATAACTACAACCATCCATTAAGGGAAAAAATTGATGAGGCAATCCGTGTGACCAAGGGAAAAATAGTGGTTGGCCGTTATGCTTCCCGTAGGAGGAGTCCCCAACAAATCGAGGCTGGTTTACAACCTCTGGAAAATGAGCCTAACGATTTTACCATTAAACAAATTTTTGGAACCGCATTAGCCCGGAAAGTCTGGGAGGATAAGGACAGGCTGGAATCAGACACTGTTCTTGGTATTGGTCGTACGGTTACGGTGTTGCCCGATGGAGGCATCGAATTGGAGGAAGCCCAAAGCCAGGCATTTTCCCTGAGATGTGTACAGGCTGCGAGCTTTTCCCTGGTTTCAGAGGACCATCTTTCCCTTCATTCAGGGTCTTATTGCATTCATTCCCTACAGCCCCCTGCTTCCCTAAAAATTGCATCCGCCTTTGTGGATTTAGCCATAGAATCCGAACAGCCCTACGCTTTTATGGTCGGGGTAACCACCAACGGTGGGATGAAACTAATCGGTTTGCTTGGCAAAATTTCCCTGGTCATGAACGAGGAAAGAGTGGAACTACTTCCCGGGGAACTCGTTTTTTGTTTGCCTGAGGAATTCAGCCGGAAAATGGATGTTGAACTAAACACCCTCATTCTTACTTCCAAATTATTGAATTCTTTTAAGAAACCGGTGGTGTTTCATAAAAAACTTGGGCAGCAGGCACTTCTTCAGGCATTGCGTACCCAAAACCGTTACCGAACCACAGTTGGGGATGTTCGTGGAAATAAGAATTTTGAAGTAACTGTTTTTCCGGAGGATTAACGGATCTGCCAACATCTCTTCCCTTTTCGCCAGGGTCTTTTCTGCATCAGTGAAGGTTTTAAAATTAGGACTGCTCGCCTTTCTTTTCAGCGGTTGTTTTTCCACTCATTATGACCGTACGGAAAATTTTCAGTTTCTCTGGAAAATAGGGGACCTAAAAAGGGCCGGGGTAGAAGCCGGCCGGCTAGCCGAGAAAGGCCCGAAAAATGACCGCATGCTCTACCACCTTGAACAGGGTGCGGTGGAGAGGATGCAAGGTTACCTTTCCTCAAGTATTTTTGCCTTTAATCAGGCTGCCCAGGAGTATGACCGTTGGTTTGGACCCCATTTAAGAACCGAAACAAGGATAACCGAGGAATTTATTTCCACCCTTGGGTCGGCTGAACAAAAGCCATACAAAACGAGGATATACGAGCGGGTAATGTTACGCACTTATCAGGCTCATAATTACATGACCCAGGGGGATGGTGGTCGGGCAAGGGCAGAAATTTTCAAGGTTCGTCAGGCCATTCAGGATTCCAAGGACTTGTGGGCAAAAGAATTGAATGCCGCTCGGGAAGTATCGAAGAAAAACAAGATAGACCTGGCGAAAACCTTACGAAGCCAGGGCGTTGAGAATGCTCTTAAGCAAGAGCATGAAAAAATAAAAAGCCTGGTGCCTCCCAATCTTCCAAGATTTGTGAACCCTGCAGGCCTTTACCTGGAGGCTCTTTATTTTTTGCACGGGGCAAGCCAGCGGGAGGATTTTGCCAAGGCAGAATATTCCCTACGCCAGCTTGTTTCCCTGTATCCAGGAAATCGTGCGATCCTCGAAGATTACCAGTTGGCAAAATCCGGAACCAAGTCGCAAGATTCATCGACTTATCTGTTTTTTGAGACCGGACGGGCACCCGTTCGGCTGGAGCGCAGATTTGATCTGCCCCTTTTCTTTTTCTCTGCAACCTCTCGTATCCCTTACCTCGGGATTGCGTTTCCCACTCTGCAGGTCAATGACCAGTTTCTGACTGACCTGGATATCACCGCCTCTCCCAATCAGGGTAAACCATTCAATACAGAACTTCTTGCCGATATGGATGCGATCGTGGCTCAGGAATTTGATGAATATTTTGAAATCGAGCTAGCTAAAGCGATAACGGGTGCTTTGCTAAAGGGAGGGTTGCAGTATCTTGCCACCGATGCAGTCCGTGCTGAACATGACCTTGCCCGTACCGCAGTGGGAGCTGGGGTCGGTATGTTGGCCCAGGCATCCACCCGGGCTGACCTGCGGTCCTGGTCAACCCTGCCCAAGCAGATCCGGTTTTGTAAAATCCCCACCCCCAAAGATCAGAAGTTGACCTTGCGGGGGACAGGTACGACATTATCTACCGAAGTGAAAGTATCCAATTCCCAAACCAATTTAGTCTGGGTGCGGAGTGTTTCCGCATTCACCCCCTTGCGGGTAATTGGTGCATGCTCCTTATCCCATAATTGATTCCGTCTATGAATGCTCCCAACACAAAATTTTCCATCCTTTGCTTTCTTTTAACCTTTCTTTTCATTGCGGGTTGTGCGGAAAAAGGAAAGGTGGGTACAGTAAGTAAAGAGAATCCTCAGGACAAAAGCTCCCATCCAGAAATGAAAAAAGTCGAATTTGGTGGTGGCTTGGAAAAAGTCATCGATGTGGTTCGCATAACCCAGGGCAAGGCAGATCAGGATCTTCTTCGTATCCAGGTGGAGCTTAAAAATATTTCCCCCAAGGAGGTTAATGTTTCCCATAGGCTTGAATGGCATGACCAGGAAGGATTTTTGGTAAAGGATACCTCCCTGGTTTGGAAAGCCTTGATGATCCGTCCGGGTGAGTCCAAAATGATCGAGTCCATTTCAACCCGTCCAGGGGTTACCGCTTTTAAGTTAAAAATTCAACCAGCCAAAAATCCATGAAATCTTTGTTTATCCAAGCCGTTTTATTATCGAGTTTTCTTTTGTTTTCCTGCAACGAACGCAAGCCAATCGGGCGGGCGGCTGACGCCAAATATCTGGAGGACGGGAGCAATAAAGGATTGGTAAACCTCGACAAAATAAATGCTCAGGATTTCTCACGGGCGGCCAATCAACTGGTAACCGATCTCCTTTCAAGCGGGAGTCTATCTGAAGCTCCCAGTCAACCTGCCATTTTACATGTAGGGGAAATTCGTAACGATACCCAGACCTATTTTGACACCGATCTTCTCCTCCAGGGAATGAAGCGGGATTTACTGGCCAGTAAGAAGGTGCGTATTTCCACCACCGACGGTCCGGAGGGTAAAATTTCCGACTCCTATGCCGATACCGTAAGGCAGGAACTTGGTGCCAGTGGGGATCCAAAAGTTTCGACTCTTCGTCCCTATTTTTCCCTGTCCGGAAAAATTATTGAGGAAACCTCACGGGTGGACAAGGTCACCCAGAAGGATTTCTATTTTCTTCTTACCCTGACCGAACTCAATGGCGGTACCGGGGTATGGTTCGGGCGGGAATTAATTACCAAGCAGGGGAGCCGGGGAGCGATCGGATTTTAGTCCATCTCCTGCCAACGGGGAATAAAAAGCGGGCGTATTTCATCCGCCCCCATTAAGCGTACCCGGTTGTCCTGATTCTCGAGGGGATTACCTTGCTCAACGATATCTCCCCGTTCCAGGGAGAGGAGCAATTTCTGGTCTTCCTTCAATAAATTTCTTCGTTGCCATTCAAATTCCAATTCCTCCCCGTTTCCTCCAATTCCCCACAATGTGATGGTCCCCTTACGCTTGCGGACAGGAGAGATGATACGAAAGACCCCCGAGTTTTCGGGAATCTGCCTGGGCTGGGTGCGGGCAAGGATGGACATACCAAATTTAACTTCCCGGATTTCCAGGTTTAATGGGTGATTAATTTTTTCAACCATGGGGGGAGGGGTACAGGTTCGCACTTCATGACTGAAGAACTTACTCTGCTTTTGCAAAAGAGGGCAGGGCATCCCATTGAAATAAGGGGCAAGAATGTGCATGCGTTTATTTTCCGCGACTGCCTGCCTGCATGCACCATGCAAAGCCCTGCAGACTTCTCCATCTGCCGGTTCCGTGAGGACAAGGTGTCCATTTTCCTTGAGCAAATTTCCCAGACTGGAAAGAACCTCCGCACGGAGATTTTCCTCGGTTCCCTCCAGCCACTCATTTAGGGCATAACTGGAGATTATGAGATCATACCCTCCCTGGTTGGATGAATCCTCAAGGTGCCTTAGGTCTTTGCGTTCGGTATTGATACTGGTGTTCTGCCACAAGTGAGAGTTCTCCCGGTGAATGCGCCGCAGGAATGTGAGGCTTTTTCCCGAGTAGTCCCATGCATCCAGCTGGATGGGGTTTTTAATCCCCCAGGCACGCAGGTAAAAAAGGGCAGCGAGTGAACTGGCTCCGGTGCCGCTCCCAAGATCCAAAATCCGTAGAGGGCCTTTGCCGGGTGCCCGCCAACCGCGAAAATTAAATGCTTCTGCCAGGGAAAACCCGCAGGCTGCAAAGGTGCGCGGTGTGTAAAAGTTGCCATAAGCCAGCACGGAAAGATCCCGGGCACCATAGGAAGATGGATCAAAATCCCGGGTCTTGTTGAACCGGTCACTCTGGCGGACAATTTCCTCCCTTATTAAATTGAGGACTTTTTCCTGACCATGCTCCGGCCACTGCTGGGTGGTCTCCTTCCACCACCAATCCGCCAGCTCTTTCGGGTAGGCAGGAAGATGGATGGTCGGCTTCATCGGGGACATGGGGGGTGGAAAACTGTCCCTCTGTACGGTCGGGAAGGACTCTGCTTAGAGCTTACCCCCGTAAACTGCAGAATCTCCCAACTGTTCCTCGATCCGGAGCAACTGGTTATATTTGCAGATACGATCCGTGCGGGAGAGGGAGCCTGTCTTGATTTGTCCAGCATTGGTGGCCACGGAAATATCGGCAATGGTCACATCCTCGGTTTCGCCAGAACGGTGGGAAATTACCGAGGTGTACTGGGCTTCCTTGGCCATTTCCACTGCGTCAAAGGTTTCGGTAAGGGACCCGATCTGGTTGACTTTTACCAATATGGAATTGGCCACGCCCTGATCGATTCCTTTTTTGAGAAAGTCGACATTGGTCACAAAAAGGTCGTCTCCCACAAGTTGAACCCGGTCTCCGATCGCATCGGTGAGCTTTTTCCAACCCGCCCAGTCGTTCTCATCGCATCCATCCTCGATCGAACGGATGGGGAATTTGTTTACCAGTTCCTCATAGAAAGCGACCATTTCATCGGAATCCCGTTCCGAACCATCGCTCTTTCCAAACACATACTTTCCTTTTTCCTTATCGTAAAATTCCGAAGATGCCACATCCAGGGCAAATTGAATTTCATCGCCCAGTTTATACCCAGCTTTTTCCACTGCGGTCGAAAGCACCTCAAGGGCGGCCACATTGCTGGCCAGGTTCGGGGCAAATCCACCCTCATCTCCCACTGCGGTGGATAGACCCTGGTCCCTGAGCACTTTTTTAAGAGCGTGAAAAATCTCACAACCCATACGGATCGCCTCACGAAAGGAGGGGGCCCCGACTGGCATGATCATAAATTCCTGCACATCGATGGGGGCATCGGAGTGGGACCCTCCGTTGAGCACATTCATCATGGGCACGGGCAACACCTTGGCATTGGGACCACCAAGATATTTGTAAAGGGGAAGCCCGCAAGCCTGAGCCGCTGCATGGGCGGTGGCCATGGATGCTCCAAGAATGGCATTGGCCCCGAGTACGGATTTGTTGGGGGTACCGTCAAGTTCGAGCATTGCCCGGTCGATCGCAGTTTGATCCGTGGCATCCAGACCGACTAAGGCCTCCGCAATTTTTTCATTCACATTATCGACTGCCTGGGATACTCCCTTGCCAAGGTAGCGCCCTTTATCTCCATCCCGCAGTTCAATGGCTTCGTGCTCGCCGGTGCTTGCGCCCGATGGCACAGCTGCCCGGCCAAAGGCTCCGGAGCTTAATTCAACCTCTACTTCAACAGTGGGGTTGCCGCGCGAATCTATGATTTCTCGTCCGTGTACTTCAATTATGTGTGTCATTGCTTAAAAAGGGGTTAGGGTAAAAGGTTGTGGTGTTTGTGTGCGAACGGATCATCATGCCTGTTGGGCAAATTTTGTCAAAATCCTTTGAATTACAGACCCCTGTTCTCGAGTCTCGCAATTCACCGGAAAAATGCATAAGTTTCTTGCTTTTTAAAATGGCTAAGCAAAAGAATGCAATATCTCCAACCCGGGAGGAAGATTATCCGGAGTGGTATCAACAAGTTGTGCGGGCGGCTGACCTGGCCGAAAATACCCCGGTTCGTGGATGTATGGTAATCAAGCCCTGGGGGTATGGAATCTGGGAAAACATCCGGGATGCCCTCGACAAGATGTTTAAGGATACCGGACATAAAAATGCCTATTTCCCTTTATTTATCCCCAAGAGCTTTTTGCAACGGGAGGCGGAGCATGTGGATGGCTTTGCCAAGGAATGTGCGGTGGTTACCCATTCCCGCCTCGAGGCAGATGAGAATGGAATTCTCCAGCCTGCCGGAGAATTAGAGGAACCCTTAATTGTACGCCCAACCTCGGAAACGATTATTGGAGAGCTGTTTGCCCGCTGGGTCCAGTCGTACCGAGATTTACCCCTGCTCATTAATCAATGGGCCAATGTGGTGCGCTGGGAAATGCGCCCCCGTCTCTTTTTGAGAACCGCAGAATTTCTCTGGCAGGAAGGACACACCGTTCATGCCACGGCCGAAGAGGCGGTGGAGGAGACCAGGCTGATGCTTCATACCTATGCGGACTTTGCAGAGAACTGGCTGGCTATGCCTGTTCTCCGAGGTGAAAAGACCGAAGCCGAACGCTTTCCCGGTGCAGAATCCACCCTTTGCATAGAGGCAATGATGCAGGACCGTAAAGCCCTGCAGGCGGGAACCTCCCATTTTCTCGGACAGAATTTTTCCAAAGCCTGTGGGATTAAATTTCAGGGGACTGAAGGGAAGGAAGAATTTGGATGGACCACTTCCTGGGGGGTTTCCACCCGCTTGATCGGTGGCATGATCATGACCCATGCGGATGACGATGGATTGATTGTTCCACCCCGGTTGTCCCCCACCCAGATCGCCATTCTGCCCGTCACCCCAAAGGAGGATACCCGGAGCCAGGTGTTGGAGGCATGTGACCGGTTATACCGGGAATTAGGGGCACAAACTGCATTTGATCTGCCCATCCGGGTGGAAGTGGATGACCGTGACCTGCGCGGCGGAGAAAAATACTGGCAATGGGTGAAGAAGGGGGTTCCACTCACCGTGGAAATTGGCCCGAGGGATCTGGAGAATGGCACCGTTTTTCTGGGCCGGAGAGACTCAGATGGCGGGCGTGAAGGAATGAGCAAAGATGCACTTCTCTCCTCAGTGGGCAGCCTGCTTGCAGATATCCAAAAAAATCTTTTCAGTAAGGCACAGGCCTTTCAAATGGAACACACCCGTGAGATAGATAACCGTGAGGAATTGTACGAATTTTTCACTCCCAGCAATTCAGAAAAACCCGAAATACATGGAGGGTTTGCCCGCATACACTGGGACCGCGATGCCAAGTGGGAGGAACAATTAAAAAATGATTTAAAAGTCACGGTGCGTTGTATACCGGAGGGAGAGTCAGAACCCGGAATTTGTCCATTCAGTGGTCTGCCAAGCCCCGGACGGGTGGTGGTGGCAAAATCGTACTAAATCCTGTTTCCCCAATTTTACAGATTTACCTGATTTTTTATGGAGGTCATCCGCTCAGCAGCAGATATGCAGGCCCGGGCATTGGGTCTAAGGAAGGAAGGGAAAACCATTGGCTTCGTTCCCACGATGGGATCCCTTCACCCTGGTCACCTTTCCCTAATCGAATTAATCCGTGGCAAATGTGATGTCCTTCTCCTTTCGATCTATGTAAACCCCACCCAGTTTGGAGTGGGGGAGGACTATGAAAAATATCCCCGCAATCTGGATCAAGATTTGGAATTGTGCCAAGGCCGTGGGGTTGACCTGGTCTTTAGCCCTGAATCTTCTGAGATATATGCTCAGGATGCATCCACCCATGTGCTGGAGGATGTTGTGGGCAAAGGGCTTTGCGGAACCGTACGTCCACAACATTTTCGGGGGGTTGCCACGGTGTGTGCCAAACTTTTCAATCTTTGCCAGCCAAGCATGGTGGCACTTGGGCAGAAAGACGCCCAGCAAGTGGTGGTGCTCAAAAGAATGATCCGGGACCTTCATTTCCCCATAGAGGTAATGGTTGGCCCCATTCTGCGTGATGCCGATGGGTTGGCCATGAGCTCCCGTAATGCCTATCTTGAACCAAAACAAAGGGAAGATGCCCTGCTGGTTTACCAAGCTCTCCAGGCTGCCCGAAAATTGGTGGAAGAAAAAGGGTCAAGAAATGTCGACCGTGTAAAAGCGGAAACAGCCAATATTTTAAAGGGTGGCAGGTTCCTCCGGGTAAATTATGTTGAAGTGGTTGACCGGGAAACCATGCGACCGGAAACGGAGATCGTTCCTGGTCGCTCGCTCCTTGCCGTAGCGGTATGGGTCGACCAGGTCCGTTTGATTGATAACCTTTGTTTTTAGCCCGAAATGCCTGCCTCCCAAAAACCGAAAAGCGAATATGATCTGGTGATCGTGGGCAGCGGAATTGCCGGGCTCAGTTTTGCCCTGAAGGTGGCGGAGGCGGGATACCGGGTGGCCATTTTTACGAAAAAAAACAAGGCGGAATCCAACACCAATTATGCCCAGGGAGGAATTGCCGCAGTGACCTCGGCAGGGGATGATCTCGACAAACATGTGCAGGACACCCTCGAAGCAGGGGATGGACTGTGTGACCCCAAGGTGGTCCGGGAGATTTTAAAGGATGGGCCCGAGCGCATCCAGGACCTGATCCGTATGGGGGTCGAGTTTTCCAGCCTAGGGGATGGCCGGATCTCTCTGGGCAAGGAGGGCGGGCATAGCAAGCGCCGGGTACTTCATGTAAAGGATGTGACCGGCAAGGCGATTGAGGAAGCCCTTCTGGCAAATATTGCCAAGCAGGGGGTCGATCTTTTCGAACACTACTTTGCCATCGATTTGATCACATCAAAGAAGCTGCAAAAATTAGGCATGCGTGCGTCGTCCCAAACGGATCATGTGGAAGGGATTTATTTTCTGGATGCCGAAGCCGACGAGGTGATCACAGTCAGTTCCCCAGCGGTTTTACTCGCCACTGGTGGTGCCGGACAGACTTATTTATACACCACCAATCCGGGAATTGCCACTGGGGATGGCATTGCCATGGCTTCCCGGGCAGGTCTGTCGGTAATGAACCTTGAATTTATTCAATTTCACCCCACTACCTTGCATTCGTTGCAGGGTGACCGATTTTTGATTACTGAAGCTGTCCGTGGGGAGGGGGCAAAATTAATCGATTCACGGGGCCGGCCATTTCTTAAAAAATACCATCCACTTGCCGATCTTGCCCCGCGCGATGTGGTGGCCCGTGCGATTGACCGAGAGATGAAAAGATCGGGAGCACCCTGCGTGCGCTTGGACACCCCCAATATGAAGGGGGACTTCAAGGACCGTTTTCCCAATGTGTATGAGAATTGTATGAAGCGTGGGATTGATCCCACAAAGACCCCCATCCCGGTGGTTCCTGCTGCTCATTACTCCTGCGGGGGGGTACCCACTGCTCTGGATTGCTCCACCAAATTGTCCGGGCTTTATGCATGCGGAGAGGTTGCCTGTACTGGTTTGCATGGGGCTAACCGTCTGGCCAGTAATTCTCTTCTCGAAGCGGTTGTTTTGGCTCATCGTGGGGCGGAATCGGTTTGCAACTATCTGGCTGGGCGGAAAAAACGCACGGTTCGCTTGCCCGAATGGACGGACGGAGATGTCCCGGCCTCCGATGAACGGGTGGTGCTCTCCCATAACCTCGAAGAATTGAAACGGGCGATGTGGGATTATGTAGGGATTGTCCGTTCCACCAAAAGGCTTGAACGGGCCCATTCCAGGCTACGCAACCTGGGGCGGGAAATTAATGAGTATTACTGGAATGCAAAAGTGGATGTTCCCTTACTTGAATTGCGCAACCTCGTATGTGTGGCTGAATTGATTGTGCGTTCCGCACTGCAGCGCCAGGAAAGCCGCGGGCTCCATTACACTCTCGATTACCCCGGTCAATCAGCGAAACCCAAAAACACCAGGGTCTCTCCGCGTAACTGATTTTTTGGCATGAACCATAAGCTGGGCAGGGTTGGATTGGTGGGGCCTGGTGCCATCGGGGGATATTATGGGGGGATGCTCGCCCATGCCGGGCAGGATGTTCACTTTTTGTTTCGCTCCACTTACAAGGATATTATCCGCGACGGTATGACTCTGGTCCATCATGCGGAGCAGGGACGAAGGTCCAGGGTGGAACCCCTACAGGCTCATGCGGATGCAAACTCAATAGGCCCTTGTGACTGGGTGATTGTTGCCACCAAAGCGACTGCCAATCAGTATCTGGGAGATTTGATCCGTCCCATGATCGGCCCGCACACCCGGTTGCTCACTTTGCAAAATGGTATGGGCAATGTGGAAAATCTCCTCAACCTCTTTGGGCAGGACCGGGAAGTAATTGGCGGGCTCTGCTTTACCTGCATCAATCGGACTTCTCCGGGAGTGATCGAAAGCCTCCTTCCCGGCTATGTACAGTTTGGACAGCTTACTGGTGGTTTGTCCGATCGTGCCAATCAAATTGCGGATGCCTTTGCGGATGCGGGAATCAAAACCCGCAAGGCGGATTCCCTAAATGAGGCACTGTGGAGAAAGCTCTGCTGGAATGTTCCCTTTAATGGATTATCCATCGCCGCCGGGGGAATCACCACCGACTTGATTCTGTCTGATCCTGAGCTCAAACAAAGGGCCTGGGATTTGATGCTTGAAGTACAGGCTGCGGCCCGTGCCTATGGGGTGGAGATCGAGGACGCGTTTCTGCACCGCCAATTTGAACTCACTGAACCGATGGGCCCTTACAAGCCTTCCAGCCTGATCGATTTTCTCGCCGGCAAACCGGTGGAAGTGGATGCAATCTGGGGGGAGCCACTGAGAAGAGGGCAGGCAAAAGGGTTATCCATGGAGCAAACCAATCGCTTGCTTACTGAACTCAACGGGGCAACCCAATAGGGGAGAAATTTTTAATTCCCCGGTGTGGCTAAGTCCATCGGTGGTCGCCGGGCAATGCTAAACCCGAGAATACGGAAGAACCAGCGGCCCAATTTTTTGAGGTCTTCCAGAACGAGATAGAGGCAGGGAACCATCAGCAGGGTAATAAAGGTGGCAAACATTACCCCGAACCCGATCGCAATGGCCATGGGTTTGAGGAATTGTGCCTGCAAACTTTTCTCAAACAAAATGGGCATCAATCCGACAAAGGTGGTCAGGGAGGTAAGCAGAATCGGACGGAACCGGGCCATCCCCGCGGTCTTGACTGCGTCCAAAAGAAAGGTCTCCTTCGCCCTTTCATTGACATAATGGACCAGTACCAAACTGTCGTTGATCACCACACCGGTCAGGGCGACCAGTCCGAAATGAGATAGCTGGCTGAGCGGCAATCCAAACAGGTAATGCCCGAGGGTAGCACCGATCAGACCGAATGGAATGACCGACATGATCAGAAAAGGCTGAAGGTAGGAGCGAAAAGGAATTGCGAGGAGGGCATAGATGAGAAAGAGGCAAATACCCCCCACCCGGGCGAGACCCGAATCACTCTCTTCCTGCTCCTTTTTCTCCCCAACAAAGGAGAATTTTAGCCCGGGATATTCAAGACGGAGTTGGGGAAGGAAATGCTTGGCCAGGTCTCTTTCAATTCCGGGAACATCCGCAACGACTTTGTCTGCGGAGGATCCGACATTGATAATGCGGGAACGGTCGGTGCGGGTAATGGTGGAAAAACCCATCCCGATTTTGATCTCGGCCACCTCTTCAAGCGGAGCTTCCACTCCATTGGGGGTGCGTACACGGAGGTTGGATAGTGCGGTCAGGCTTTTGCGGTCGGCCAGGGGATAAAGGAGCATGACTTTTACTTCATCCCGGTCCCTTTGCAGGCGCTGGATTTCCTCGCCATAATAAGCCTGCCTTACCTGCCGGCCAAGGTCTGCCTGGGTCAAGCCAAGGGAGCGTCCTGCAGAGTTTAAGCGTAATTGAACCTCTCTTTTCCCCTCGGAAAAGGTGTCCCGTTGGTCAAATAATCCTTCATAGGTTTGCAGTTGTTTGACCAGCTTTCGGCTGGCCTTGCTCATTTCATCGAGATTGTTGCCTGAGATTTCCACCTCCAGTGCAGTCCGGCTTCCCCCCGCGGCCACATCCCCGAAGTATAATTCCTTCAGGCCTGGAATGGGTCCAATTCTTTCCCTCCAAAGGGCGGAAATTTGGGGAGCTGTTCGGGTGCGCGTTTCCGACTTGATCAGTTCGACGCTGACTTCCCCCATGTTGGAACCGGATACAATATTGGAGGAACTTTTGGGCCCTCCTGAAAAAGGCTGGGCACCCATGGTTTGCATGACATAGCGAAACGGGTTGGGCTCCCCTGATTCTTCGAGGTATTCAACCACTCGAAGCCTGGCTTCCTCCACTCTTTCAATCGCATGTTCGGTGGATCGGGCGGGCACCCCTTCCTGCATGCTTATTTTGACCGAAATATAATCCGAAGGAACCGGGGGTACGCCACGGATTGAAGGAACATGACCGCCCGCAATCAAACCTATGGTAACCGCAAATAAACCGGCAAAAAACGAAAGGGTAAGGTAGCGGTGCCTGAGGCAGGATTCGAGCAGGGGTTGATAAACTTTTTCAATAAAGCGCTCAAGCCCCTTGGCGATCCTGTCCTGAAAGCGGGAAAAGGGATTCTTGGGGGCCTGGTTAAACCGGCAAAGACTGAGGTGGTAAGGGAGAATGAATTTGGACTCAATCAGGGAAAAGAAAAGGGCGGGAATAACCACCAGGGGTATATCCTTGAGCAACTTGCCCAGCCATCCGGGAAGGAAGAGCAGGGGGACAAAGGCAACCATGCTTGTGATGATGGCAAAAGTGACGGGCATGGCCACCCGGTGGGTACCGTCAATCGAGGCGTCCAGGGGGGATTTGCCCCGTCTGCCCTGGGTGTATACGGACTCCCCGACCACGATGGCATCATCCACCAGGATTCCCAGGACCACAATAAATGCAAACAGGGAGACCAGGTTGATCGATGCCCCAATAATTCCCATGGCTGCAAACGCACCCATGAAGGAAATGGGTAAGCCCAATGCGACCCAGAAGGCAAGGGATGGTCGAAGAAAGAGGGACAGGACAAGAAAGACCAAAAGAAGGCCCTGGGAAGCATTATCAATCATCATTTGCAGACGGCCCCGTAAATAGTAGGAACTGTCCTGCCAGATGGTCATACCCACACCCTCTGGCAGGGTGGGGCGGATGGCCTCCACATATTCGTTTACTTTTTCAGAAATATCCAACGGGCTTTGATTGCCCACGCGGAAAACCCGAAGAGTAACGGCGGGCTGATCGTCAAATTGGGTGTATAAGGCTTTGTCCTCAAAGGCATCCTTTACCTCCGCCACTTCACCAAGGGTGACGCTGGAACCATTCTCCGCGGGCAACAATTCAATCGCATCAAATTCCTGGCCATTCCGGGCCTTTCCCATTGAGCGCAGCAGGGTTTCGCCCGAAGAAGTACGGGCAACCCCACCGGGAGTATCAAGGGAGGTCCGGCGCAGGGTCAGGGCAACATCATCGAAGCTGAGACCATGTTCACGCAGGGCCGATTCTGATACCTCGATCCCAATCTGGGGCTTGCGGATACCGGCAATTTCCACCTGGGTAATGCCGGGCAGGTTGGTCAGGTCATCCAAGGTTTTGTCTGCCAGTTTACGCAGAGATTTTTCATCGCAGTTTCCATGAATTGCCACAGCAAGAACCCTTCTTTTGATGGTGGTTACTTCCACCATGGGTTTTTCCGCCTCTTCCGGTAAGGTGAGAATGGAGTCCACCCTCACCTTGATTTCATCGGCGAGAAGTTTGGCATCTCTTCCTCTTTCCACCTGTACGGAAACCACTCCAAAATTTTCACGGGAGAAAGAAGTCATCTCTTTGATGCCGGTAAGATCCCAGATCTTTTCTTCGATCTGTTTACAAATACCATCCTCCACTTCCAAGGGAGCAGCCCCCGGATAAGCCACCGAGATGGTGACTAGATCGAGATCAAAGTCTGGAAACAACTCCATTTTTAATCCACGCACGGAGAAAAAGCCGGCAATAAGGATTACCCCCATCAGGAGGTTGGCGGCTACACCGTTTTTGGCAAACCAGGCGATCATTTACTTACTGCTGTTGGATTCGTTGGCATCCTTGAGGCTCTGCAATTCCGCGGGGATTGGTTCGGGATCACCCACCACCCGAACGGTCATACCCTCGGAAATGATCTCGATGGGAGTGATGCATACCCGGTCCCCATTTTTCAGTCCTTTGCCCACCCAGACCTTTTGGTTGGTCCGGTGGAGCACTTCCACTTTTTGTGGGCGCAGGCTATTTTGCTCATCCACTAACAAAACGGTAGTGAGGTCACGAAAAGCAGAATCCGGAAGAATGAATGCCTGGGTTTTCTTTCCGGTAAGTTGGAGGTTTACAAACTGGCCCAGGCTGAGAGGAGAGGGAATAGGGGATTGGGTGAAGGGATTGGCGAAGCAATCATCAATCCGGGCGACAAAGTTGGTCAGCCTGGTCTTGGAATCCACGATTCCTTGGGAACGGTCGAGCGAGCCCTGATGGACCGAATTTCCCTCCCTGTCCAGGGTTTCCACCCGGATTTCCGAATTTTGGGCAAAGCCATCCACAAACCCGAGAAACGCAATCTCTTTTTGGCTCAAGGAAAGATCAATCTCGGCAGAGTCCAGGGAGTAAACCTCCGCCAGTGCGGCAGAACTTCCCCCGCCCACCCGTTGTCCACGGTCGACCATTGTCCGGATAATCCGACCGTCAAAAGGAGCCAGAACCTGGGTTCTGGAGAGGTTTTTCTTGGCCTGCTCCAGGTTGGCCTGGGCAGCCTGGGCTTCCGCCTCGGCCTTGCGGATTTGAGGGATTCTCCGCACCAGTTCCGGGGCTTTGGACCAGTCGCGCTCACCCCATTCGCTCTTGGCCTGTTCAGCAAGTTGACGCTCCTGCATGAGTTGCAACTGGGCACGGGTCAGGCTGGCTTTTGCCCCGGCCACCATGCTGACCAGATCAACCTCTTCAATTTTTACGAGCAGATCATTTTTCCTGAAAAATCCGCCTGCCCGGAAAGAGGGGGCAAGCTCCTGCTGGGAAAAGGGAGCCACGCCCTCAATGATTCCCGGAACTTCAGCGATCAGGGTGGTGCGGGTATGCGGACGCACCATGCCGTGCGAACGAACGACGGCGGGCATAGGTTTTTTTTCTGCAACCATCACTTCGACATAAGGTGCCTGCCTTTTGATTTCGCGGGGTTGAGGCTCTGGGCGGAGTTGAACCAAGTACCAGGCAAACCAGACCAAGCCAAAAAGTACCAGGGGAGGAAGAATATATTTTCTCATGATTTATTCAGAAAGTGGGGATTGTGCCAATGCAAGGTGTAGATCGATACGGTTATGCAATCGTTTTTTTCGGATAGAATAAGCCTGGCTGCGTGCATCAAAGGCACGTCGCTGGTTTTCCAGGGCATTAAAAATTGCCTCCACTCCGCGCTGGTATCTTTCCCAGCTCAACCGGGCAGCATCCTCGGCAGATTTGGCCGCAAGCTCAATGTAAGTTTCTTCCCTGGCCAGGCGGATTTCGGCAGCGAGGATATTTTCAACCTCCACAAAAGCATCCAATACACAAGCCCGGTAATCTGCCCAGGACGCAGCCTGTAAGGCTTTTGCCTGGCGTTGTGCGGCCCGTAATCTTCCCCCGTTAAATAGGGGCTGGGTGATGGATCCATTGATTCCCCAGGTGCGGAATCTGTTATCGAGTAAATCCTCAAATTCATCGCTGCGGGTACCTGGACCACCGTTGAGAGTGATGGAGGGAAAAAAGTTTTTGCGGGCTACCGCCAGATTCAGCCCGCTTGCTTCCGCCTTTTTTTCAGCGGCCAGGATGTCCGGCCGGTTGGTCAGGAAAAGACTGGGTGATGTCTCAATAAGGTTGAGGGGTGGAAGGGTAGCCAGGCTGGTGGTGAGGTTCTGATCGGTTGAAATGCTTGGGTATTTCCCCAAGAGCACATTGAGCTGTCGCTTTCCCCCATCCAGATGACCTTGTAAGCTCAGGCTTTTGGCCAAAGCGGTTGCGGTAATGGATTGGGCAAGGCTTTTATCGAGGGCATTTGCCAGCCCTTTTTCGAATCTCTGCTCCACAAAATGCTGGTTTTGAGCGAAGGAATCAGCACTTCTCTGAGCAAGGCTAACCTGCTGGCTGGCTTCTATAATTTCGCACCAGACCTTTGCCACCTGTCCAGCAAGGGAAAGCCGGGCAGCTTCCAGGTCAAATTGGCCGGATTCAAAAGCTTTTTCTGCGGAGTTGCGGGAATCGGCAAGTTTGCCCCACAAATCCAGCTCCCAACTGATGTTTAGTCCGGAAGTGAAGCTGTTACTGGTGAAAGAAGTGCTGCCATTGGGAAGGTTAAAACCTATCAGGTTTCGTTTGGAACGGCTTCCGGTAACTTCGACCTGTGCCTGCGGTTGCAACTGGGCACCCAGAATCGTTGCCTGTTCTCCCTGTGCGATCAACCTTTCGGTCAGGGCAAGCAGCGAAGGGTTACCAGAGACAGCTTTTTCAATGAGTTCTTCCAGTTCCCGGCCTCCCAACTCCATAGACCATCCATTTTGGGAATGATTATTTTCTGCAAAGGATACATTGGACTCCCAATATTCCGGATAGGTCTGGATGACCTCTTTGTGGTTGCCGGCGAATGGGGCAAGGCAACCGCAAAAAAAGGAACTCGAAATTATCCACAAGCTGAGTTGAAGAGATCCCTTACTTTTCATCGGTTAAAATTGTGTTTTGATACCTCGATCGAATCCATGGGTGATAAATTGGATAAGCCGGGTGATCATGGCCCCGACATCATTCTCCGCGCAATGTCCCCTGGAAAAATCATTCAGCCTGCGGTGTTGGGCGAGAGCACCAAGCATGGAGGACACCGCCAGGTGAAGGTGCCAGTAAATTTCCCTGGCTGGTGCATTGGGGTAAACCAGGGAAAGTTCCAGATAGTAAATATCAGCAATCTGAGAAAAGAACCGTTGATGCATTTTTTCGATAAAATGGACTGGCTCGGTAAAAGTCCGAGCGACCAGCTGGGCAAGACTGCATCTGGATTTTGTGCTCTTGGAAATTTCCTCTCCGATAGGAAAGATCAGGGAGTGAAAGATTTGGTGAGTGGTCAAGGGCCTGCCCGCCTGATTATTTTTGGCTTGGTTCAATAATTCCAGCCGGCGTTCGTTGATTGGCTGTACCCGCTCCCTTAGCATTTCCAGAACCATGGCGTCCTTGGACCCGAAATGATAGTTGGCGGCCGCAATGTTAGCCTGGGCATCAAGCGCGACCGACCGCATGGTCAATCCGTTGTATCCATGAAGGGCAAAGAGTCGGGCGGCTGCATCAATCAAACGCTTACGGGTTGCCACTTTTGGCTTGGATACATCTGTTGAGGTTGCAATCACGAATCCAATCAATTAAAACGCTTGTTTGAAAAACTCAAACCATAACGCGAAAAATTCTTGCGAAATGAAGAGGGCAACAGGGTCTTAATGGTTGACTTAATCCCCCAAATTTACTTGTATTCTCAGCTTTTCCCAAATTTTTAAGTACTCACTACGTTCAACTATGATCAAGATAAGATTACAAAGGCACGGGGCTCGTCATGCTCCCTTTTACCGCATGGTGGTTGCTCCCGCACAATCACGCCGAGATGGCCGTTATATAGAGCTGTTGGGAACCTACAATCCCCAGTCCACAGCCCGCGAACGCGAACTTGATCTCAAGATGGACCGTATTGATCACTGGCTCGATGTCGGTGCTCAGCCGACCGATACCGCCAAAAGTTTAATCCGTCAGGGCCGTTTAAGCCCAGAAGACTGGCTTAAAAGAACGGAGGCAAAAGCCTCGGCCAAAGCTTCCCGCACAGCCAAGAAGAAGAGCCCTGCTCCAGTAGCAGAGGCACCCGCTGCTGAAAGTGCACCCGCTCCAGAGGCCAAGGAAGAAGCTCCCGCTGCGGAGAAGGCACCCGAGCCCGAAGCCAAGACTGAAGCACCTGTAGAAGAGGTAAAGGAAGAGCCTAAGGCCGAAGACGCACCTGCTCCTGAAGCCAAGGAGGAAGCTCCCGCTGAGGAAAAGGCACCCGAGCCTGAAGCCAAGACCGAAGCACCTGTAGAAGAGGTAAAGGAAGAGCCCAAGGCCGAAGAGGCACCCGCTTCAGAAGCCAAGGAAGAAGCTCCTGCTGAGGAAAAGGCACCCGAGCCCGAAGCTAAGGCTGAAGCACCTGCGGAAGAGGTAAAGGAAGAAACTTCCGAAAATACCGAGGAAGGGGATAAGCCTAAAGCGAAGGCAAAATCCAAGAAAAAAGAAAAAACGGAGGAAGAAGAGAAGTCAGACTCCTGATTTTCTCTTTGTTAATTCGCCGCTTCTTGGGAATGCCACTTCTCCAATCCGATGATCCGGATGATGACCACTCAGTTGCGTTTCGACGTCTTATCTCTCTTTCCACAGACTGTTGAGGCGTTTACTCAGGACAGTATAGTTGGCAAAGCGATTGAGCGTGGATTGATTGATGTTCAATCCCGTGATATCCGGAATTGGGCGAAAGGAAAGCACCGCGAAGCAGATGATCGCCCGTTTGGTGGAGGTGCTGGGATGGTTCTCAAACCGGAGCCCCTTTTTGAGGCAATTGATGAGGTTTCCACCCCCCAATCCACCGTGGTCTACATGGCCCCGGATGGCGAAAAATTTACCAGTAAATTAGCCAAAGAATTTTCCCAATCCGAACACCTGGTCCTGGTAAGCGGTCATTACGAAGGAATAGACCAGCGGGTGCGTGACCATCTTATTCACCGAGAAGTAAGCATTGGGGACTATGTTTTGACCAATGGAGCTCTGGCCGCCAGTGTAATGATCGATGCGATCGTCCGGCATGTGCCTGGTGTACTTGGCGATGACCAATCGTTGATTGGAGAATCATTTGAGGATCGGTTGCTGGGCTGCCCCCAGTATACCAGACCAGAAGAATTTAGAGGATTTAAAGTGCCCGAAATTTTACTTTCGGGAAATCACGAGGCTATCGCTCGTTGGCGCCACGAACAACGCGTGGAAAAGACGAGAAGATTACGCCCGGACTTGGAAACTATCACCAATCAATAAGGAACAGAGAACATGAATGAGCAATTGCTAAGTGAAATCACTAACGAATACCTGAAGGAGGGACGCGACCAATTTAAAGTTGGGGACGGGGTCAAGGTTCATGTTCGTGTTCGTGAAGGCGACAAAGAGAGAATCCAGATATTTGCTGGTATCGTGATTGCCCGTAAGGGGTCCGGTATACATGAGACTTTTACAGTGCGTAGAATTGCGTCCGGCGTGGGTGTGGAGCGGGTATTTCCAGTCAATTCACCCCTGATCGACAAGATCGAGATTGACCGGGAAAGTATCACCATGCGTGCCCGTATGTACTACCTGCGCGACCGGGTCGGTAAGGAAGCCACCAAGGTTAAGGAAAAACGGCTCTACGAAGCAAAAAGGAAAAATTAATCCTTTCCTCTTTCCCCCGTTTAATCCCTAAGCAGGTTTATCCGCTCGGGGCACAAAAATTGGTCGAGCATCAGGCTGCCATCTGCAAAAGTGGCATCCTCTTGGTGTGCCCCTAGGATATCCTCATAAATGCGGTAGACTTTGCTGCCGTATGCAGAAAGGGAAAAGTTTTCTGCGACCGCAGATTGGTTTGCTTTAATTTTTGTTTCATCCAGCACCCCAAGGTTAGCCTGGTTCCTCACCCAATCAAGGGCATCCTTGGATGATATTATTTTGAGAATTGCCCCTTTTTGCATGGTCTCATTTAAGCGGCCAAAGCTGACTCCTTTATCCGTACTGATCGATCGCATTGCTCGATCTAGACCATCTGCTGGGATCGGCCTTTGGTACTTGGCATATGTACTGGTAAGCATGCCTGAAACTGCGCCTTTTAAATCCTCCAGGTCTAGCAATTTTTGTTCGATCCAGAGTTCCTTGTAGAGATGGTCCAGTTTGATTCCCAGTTCAGAGAAATCAGCAGTAATTTCGGTAATATTTCTACCGCAGAGACTTTTTCCAAATGTCCAGGGCTCAAGAAATCCAAGCCCAAATCCCTCGGCCACGCTTACATTGATGATCGACTGGGCATGGTTGACCAATTCGGCAAAGGTGGCATCGGTCTGTTCATTCAATCCAAAGGTAAGCCCCAGCCTGTTCTCCCTGGCGAATTCAATCCACGATTGATAGACGGGCTGAAAGGATGGATTGGTAGGACCCAGACTGTTTGCGAAATGAAATTCCGGATGAGTTCCGGCTAGCAGGGCCAATTCTCCAAGGTTTTTTCTCCTTACTGCCCGGACGGGGTAGAGGAACAAATTCTCGGGAATCTCACTGAGGTGGTTCCCTGGTTTCGATTGCCTAAGGTCAGACGGTTGGGCTATAGCGTTGGCAAGCAGGTGAACCGGGCTGGCCAACCCGCCAACAGTGGATTGAAGGAAATGCTGGTCCCGCCGGTTGAGTACGGCATAGTGAATCTGTGGGGCTATGGGATAAATGAGGTCGGTTGACCCGCCCAAATTACAAAAATTTTGAGGTCTGCCATCCTCGGCAAAGTCGTGAGGTTGTAAAAGCATACGGGCACCAGACCTGGCAAGTTCTGCAACCGCACCACTTAGCCCCGGGTTCTTTCCCAGCGAATGGTTATGGATATGCCAAAGATCGGGCAGCCCGCCCAGTGCCGATCTGGCGATTTCCTCCATCCTTTCGCGGAGAATCTTTGGATCCGGGGAATCCAGGGCATTTGCATAGTCCAATCCCTCGACCACCCGTACATTTTCAAGGGAACCTCCAGCATAGGGTCTGCCCGACAGGACCACCCACTGGTCGGGACATAAACCGTTTTTTTTCCAAGCTTGTACGGTGTTTTCAATTACCCGGGTCACTCCACCTGGTTGTAGGTGGTAATGGACCAGAGCGACTTTCATTTGGTCACCAGAGCAGGTTCAGGAAATATCCGGACGGTTGCGGTATCCCTCGATCTCAATCATAGGCGGGCGTTCCTCCTCCACAACTTCCTGGATTAATTGTCGGTAGTTCCCGTCCTCCACTTCGAACCGTCGGTAAAAAGTCTCGAGGTCCGGCATTCTGTCAAGCTTGCCCTGCGTGTGCAAGCGGTTGAAAAAGGTTTGTAATATGCCAAAACTCATTTTGCCCAGAGCGTTAGTAGTCTGGTTGCGGTGTACCCGGCGGTCGAGATCCGTCTGGGCAAAAGTTTCCAGTCCGTAAAGTTGATAAAGATCGAGAAGGTGGGAGGTTTCCACCCCGTAACCGATCGGGAAAGGTATTTTTTCAAGCACCTCCCTGCGGGCAGCATACTCCCCCGAAAGTGGCTGGATAATCTGGGAAAGTTCGGGGTAAAACAAAGAAAAGAGCGGACGGATGAGGATCTCGGTAACCCGGCCCCCGCCACTTGGGCGCAGTCCGCTCGAATAATTGAGCGGACGGTCATAGAAAGCTTTTACGTAGGAAATTTCTTCCCGGTGAATCAAGGGAGCAACCAGTCCATAAACGAATCGTGGATGGATGTTTGAAATATCCGCATCCACATAGCAGATAATATCCCCTTTGAGCTGATGAATTGCTTTCCAGAGGTTTTCTCCTTTTCCGCGTTTGTTTCCCACTTCAGGAAGGATATCGGATGCCAGATAGACATCTGCCCCATAATTGCTTGCCACTTCCAGGGTTTTATCCTCGGAACCCGAATCAATCACCGCGAATTCATCCACCAATGGATAGCGCTCCATCAGTTCGGAACGAAGGATAAGGACTTCCTTACCGATGGTTTTTTCCTCGTTTAAAGTGGGAATGCAAAGGGAAATTTTGAGTCCCTTTTTTTCTTTTTCCTCCACTAATTTGATCAGGTCCCAAAAATCACTGTGATGAAAAGTGTTTCGATCGATCCAGTTGTTTTCCTTCATGCTCATGCTTCGCAAATGCCCTGATCAATCGCCTGGATGAGGGTCACCAATTGGCACATTCCTGAATAGAGGGGGTCAAGCTGAATGGTTTCATTGATCTCCCGCAAATTTTCAACCGTGGTCAGACCAAGAGTCACCGCGGGAAGTCCGCCCAGAATTAAGGCATTTAAATCGCCAGTGCTGGGATCCACTTGAGGGGTTATGCCAGCTTTCTGCATTATCGAACGGGTGGTTTTGACCAGCGGGTGGGTATAAGGAATTCCACAGTTTTGTCTCTTGGCAACCACTTCCATATTAACCAGGGTGCCAGTCTCTGCGGAAAATTGCTCGCAGATTTCATTCAATTGATTTTCCATTTGGCCAATAATGCCGTCTTCCTCACTGGTAATTTCAAAACGCAGGCTTCCCTGCCGGGGAGAGGTGTTGTAACTGGACCCGCATTTCAAACCTCCAAAGACCAGTTGAGTTTTTGGTTCCTTGGGGATGGGGATTTCCCGGATCTGGTTAATCAGGCCGGTCAGGTGGCTGATGGCACCCGATGCCCCAAATCTTTTCCAGTCGTAATCACTGGGCACCTGCAAAGTAATTTCTCCGCGCAAGGTGCCCAGGCCCGAATAGCTCAGCCGGCCAAGGGTCGATCCTTCCACACAGATACCGGCACGTACCGGCTGGCTCATGGTTTCAAGAAATCCATGAGCACCTTCGAGGTTTGCCCGGCCAAGGCTTTTACAGTTTGCCACAAGGATGAGGTTGTCCCTCAATTCAATACCCAACTCCTTGAGGAGCCGGGGTAGGGAGATCATGGCCGCTAGGCCGAGGGCATTATCGGCAATCCCTGGTCCGGTCATGGAGTCTGAACCAACCTGAATCTCATGGCGGACTTCGGGAGAAAATACGCAGTCCGCGTGGGCCATGATAAGGATGGAAGACTGTCCCTCCGTTCCGGGCAACTGGGCAGAGGCATTCCCAAATTCATCCACTCCAGGGTTGGACAATCCATTTTCACGGAAGCGGTCAACCACCGTACGGACGCGTTCTTGTTCGCCAAATGTCGGGGAGGGGATTTCTCCAAGCAGCACCGCATCGGTCAAAAAAGAATCCTTCTTTTCGCGAATCTTTTCGGTCCTGCTGGGAAAATCTCTAAGCAGGTCATTAAGCAGGGCTTCAGTATCAATTTGTTCAACAGGCATGTATGTTTGGAATAAGGCTTGGATGTGGATTTTGTAAAGCCTAACCGAAGATTTCGTTTTAGTTGTTGAAATAAAAGTAAGCTTCCTTCATCACCCAAATACAGAGATGTATCAATTTTTCGCTCCTTTATCACCCAGATGGCTAAAAATATAGGATTTGTATCAACCCGTTTTGCCGGGCAGGACGGGGTATCCCTGGAAAGTGCCAAATGGGCGGAAGTGCTCTGGGAAGACAGGCATGTGAGCTATTGGTACAGCGGACAGAGCGACCGCAACCCCGATATCAGCCATGTTGTGCCCGAAGCCTATTTTGGTTTTTCAGAAAATAAATGGATCAATGAACATATTTGGAAAGGGGAACAGCGTGACCGTTTTGTCACGGAGCGTATTCGTGCACTGGCGGATTATTTGAAGAGCACCCTTTACCGCTTTGTGGAAAAATTTGATATCGATCTGTTGATTCCCCAAAACTGTCTGGCTATCCCCATGCATGTTCCCCTCGGTATAGCCCTGACCGAATTTTTGTCTGAAACCCGCATGCCGGCAATCGCCCATCATCACGATTTTTACTGGGAGCGTACCCGTTTTTCGGTAAATTGTATTCCGGAATACCTTGATATGAGCTTCCCTCCCAAACTTGGAAATATGCGGGATGTGGTCATCAATCAGGAAGCCCAGGAGCAATTGGCCCTGCGTAAGGGGTGTGCTTCTTTGGTTATTCCCAATGTGTTCGACTTTGATAATCCTCCCGAAAAGGTGGATGAATATGCATCCGATGTCAGGCAGGAACTTGGACTGAGTGAGGACGATTTTTTCATTTTGCAACCTACCCGGGTCGTTCCCCGAAAGGGTATTGAACAGGCGATCAAGCTGGTAAGTTTACTCAAGGATCCCCGTTGCAAGCTGGTGATTTCGCACGAAGCCGGTGATGAGGGCTATGAATATCTTGGTATGCTTGAACAGCTGGCCAAGGAGGAAGGGGTGGACATGCGGGTCGTGGCAGACCGGGTTGGGGAAGTCCGCCAGCGTGACTCCGATGGGCGCAAGATCTACACCCTCTGGGACCTTTACCACCATGCAGATTTTGTCACTTATCCCAGCACCTATGAGGGGTTTGGTAATGCTTTGCTGGAAGCAATTTATTTCCGTAAACCAGTTTTGATCAATCGATACTCTATCTTTGTTCGCGATATTGAGCCCAAAGGCTTCCGCCTGCTCACCATGGATGGCTTTGTCACACCCACCATTGCCCGCCAAGTGCGGCAGATCCTGACCGATTCAGATTTATCGGATGAAATTGTGAACCATAATTATGAGGTGGCCCGTCAATTTTATTCCTATTCCACAATCCGCAGTAACCTGCGTGCATTCATTGCCGACCTGACCGGTTATTGAAGCCAGATAATTGATGAGTTATTTTACCCAGACTGCAGTCAAGCACATCTCCAGTACCCGGTTAAAGCTTCTTCGCCGGCGCCTAGGAAAGCTTTATGGAATGGACCGGGCGGACCGCTTGCTCGATAGGATGTATCAGATGATCGGCCGATACGGGGTGGGCGTGGGATTGTCCAGCCATTCCAATGCGGGCACCCTTAGCCAGCAGGATGTGGTCCTCATTTCCTATGCCGATATGGTCCAGGCAAAAGGCAGGTCATCCTTGGATGTGTTGCGTGAGTTTTGCTCCCAGCACCTCAAGGGTGCGGTATCTACGGTTCATCTCTTACCCTTTTATCCCTGGACATCGGATGATGGATTTTCAGTGGTTGATTACCGGCAGGTCCATTCCGATTATGGAAATTGGAAGGATATCGAAAATTTTTCCAAAGATTTCCAGTTAATGTTTGATCTGGTGCTCAACCATTGTTCATCCAAAAGTCCCTGGTTTAAAGAGTTTGTCACTGGAGTGGAACCAGGAATGAATTATATCTTGGAAGGGGACCCACAGGCTGATCTCTCCCATGTGGTTCGGCCACGCTCCACCCCCTTGCTTACTCCTTATCAAACGCGTGAGGGTGAAAAAATGGTATGGACCACCTTTAGTGCTGATCAGGTGGATCTGGACTGGAGTTGCCCGGACCTCCTTTTTGAGTTTCTTGATATCATTCTCTTTTACCTGTCGATAGGTTGCCGGATTTTGCGTTTGGATGCGGTTGCTTTTCTCTGGAAAAAATTGGGAACGAATTGCCTGCACCTTCCCGAGACCCATGAGGTCATCAAGTTAATCCGTAATTTTGTGGAAGTGGTTGCCCCGGAGACTATTTTGCTTACCGAAACCAATGTTCCTCACGAGGAAAATGTTTCCTACTTTGGCAAAGGGGATGAAGCCCATGCGGTTTATCAGTTCTCCTTGCCTCCCTTGCTTCTTCACGGGCTTTTGAGGGGAACATCCAAGCATTTGCGCGACTGGGCTGCCCATCTGGCCCCGCCCCCCAAAGGGTGTTACTTCTTGAATTTTACCGCCAGTCATGACGGGGTGGGGGTTCGTCCGCTGGAGGGGATACTCCCTAAGGATGAAGTCCTTTCCTTAGCCCGGGAAATTGAGGGCAAAGGGGGGCAGGTATCGATGAGGAGTATGCCCGATGGATCGGAGTCTCCCTACGAACTCAATGTCACTTACTATTCCGCTCTATCGGACCCCAAACAATCGGAACTTGGGGAAGCCCGCTTCCTCTGCTCCCAGGCACTCGCTTTGTCCCTGCAGGGAATTCCCGCAGTTTATTTTCATTCCCTTTGTGCCACCCCCAATGATCATGAGGGCTTCTCTGAGACTGGCCGTGCCCGTACTTTAAACCGTAAAAAATGGCAACTTGGCGATCTGGAGGGCATGCTTGGAAAAAAGAATACCACGGGATCCAGAGTGTTTGACTGGTATGTCACCACGCTGAGGAAACGGGCTTCCGCCCCTGCATTTCATCCGGACGCTCCACAGGAAATACTGGAATTGGGAGATTCCCTGTTTGGTCTGATCCGCACAAGCCAGGATAGTAACCAGTCCATCATTTGCCTGTTCAATTTCTTGCCCGAAGCCTATCCGGTTCAAGATATGAGCCTGCTAAATGAATGGTTTCCATCCCGAAAAGCCAAGGATTTGATCTCGGGTGGGGAGATCAACTGGGGAGCAGATAATTTGGTGCTCCGGCCCTATCAACCGCTCTGGCTTTTGTCGCATTGAATCTCTTTCTACTCGAACAGGCGGACGAACATGTCGAATGGTCCCGCGAGGATCCACGCACCATTCATTTAAAAAAAGTACTCAAGGCAAAAAATGGGGATCGGGTGGATTTTGGGGTGGTGAACGGATCCCGGGGCAAGGGATCGGTTGGATGGATGGATTCTGGTGCCGTTCACATTTCGCTTAAATGGAGTACTGCGCACTCCAGTGACCTGTTGCCAGTTTCTTTGCTGGTTGGGCTGTCACGTCCACAAACCTGCCGCAAGATCATCGAGCAGGCCGCCGCGTTGGGTGTGCAGGAACTGATCTTTTTTCATGCTGATAAGGGGGAATCCTCCTACGGGAAAAGCACACTTTGGCAGGATGAGTGGTACCGTCTCTTGAAAAAGGGAGCCGAACAGGCATTTTCCTGCCACCTTCCAAGCTGTGTAAAAGTGGATCATCTCGATCTGGCCCTGGCTTCGGTCCAGTCCAATCCCGCGATTCGTTTAGCCCTTGATATTTATGAAGCACCCCGTTCCTTATCTTCGGTCCAGTTGCCTAAGGGGCAGCGGGTGCTACTGGCAATAGGACCGGAGCGTGGATGGTCCGATAAGGAGCGAAAAA
>CALKMX010000004.1 GCA_938091675.1 uncultured Opitutales bacterium | reverse complement strand
TTTAGAGAGCGGAAAAGTCGTTCATTTCCGCCTTACTGCCAACCACCAGGGGCACGCGCTGATGGATGCTGGTTGGCTGGATGTCTAGAATTCTTCTTTCCCCATCTAATGCGACCCCACCTGCCTGTTCTGCAAGGAATGCAACCGGGTTGGCTTCATAGAGCAAACGGAGCTTACCTTCCGCATTATCGGCAGTGGGCGGATAAAGAAAAACCCCGCCTTTAAGGAGGGTACGGTGAAAGTCCGCCACCATTGAACCAATATAGCGGGAAGAATATTTTCTTCCATACGCTCCGCTTCTTAATCCAGCAAGATATCGGTTATATTTTTCAGGAAAACTGTCCGCATTGGCCTCATTTACCGAATAATACTTTCCACGATCTGGCATGGTCATATTGGGGTGACTCAACACATAGGCACCAATGGCTGGGTCCAGGGTAAAGCCATGTACACCATGTCCCACGCTGTAGACCAAAATAGTGGAGGAACCATAGACCACATAACCGGCCGCCACCTGTTCTGCTCCTGCTTGTAGAACCCATGCCTCTGGGTTATCCGATGCGGCATCATCGGGCCGTCTCAGAATTGAAAAAGTGGTGCCTACACTCACATTCACATCAATATTCGAAGATCCATCCAATGGATCAAAAACCACTGCGTATTTGGCTTCTTTATCGCCATGATGAACAATCATTGGTTCTTCGTTTTCCTCGGAAGCCAAAACTCCCACACTGGCACGACTGGTAAGTGCCTGCACAATCGCTTCGTTGGCAATGACATCGAGCTTTTGTTGGATCTCTCCCTGCACATTGACTTTCCCATATTCGCCCAAAACATCCATAAGACCAGCCCTTCTTACCTGAGCCTGAATGATTTTCGTGGCCAAAGTAATGCCTGATAAAAGGAAAGAGAATTCTCCGGAAGCTCCAGAAAAGCGCAATTGCTCTCGCAAAATGTGTTGCTGTACGGTGAGAAGAGTTGAGTCGGTCATAATAATTATTTTATAAATTCTGTAACATTCTGTTCAATCCACCCTGTCCTTTGCATGCAAATACAAAGCAGTAAAGTTTCGTCAATTACTGGATTTAAGTGAACAACCTTTGCTTACTGTCGCATATCAACAGAAGTTTGACGCCAATATTGATAATAATAGTTTGTGACTGAGATATTGAACGATTGAAATCTATACCTCCATGTTTTGTGCTAAAATAAACAATTATTCTTGGTCTTTTACCTTTGCCTTGGTTTTAGCCGCTTGTTTTCCCTTGGCAGCTCTTGCTGAAGTCTTTGACCCCGGCCGCCTAACCGCTGTTACTCTCTTAGGCAAACTGGATCAACCGATGGAACTTGAGGTTGCAGATGATGGTCGCGTTTTCTTTATCGAATTGAACGGGGAATTCCGCGTCTTTATACCCGAAGAAAACCAAGCCCGCTTGATTCATAAATTCGAGGTGGCCCGCCGGGGGGAAGTCGGGCTGATCGGATTGGCCCTCGATCCAAATTTCTCCCAAAATGGCTGGGTATACCTTCAATACTCTCCTATTGGAATGACCTCTCAACGGACATCCCGTTTCACCCTTGAGGAGAACCAACTTGTACCTGGCAGTGAAAAGATCCTCCTTCAGTTTCATGAAATGTTCGGCGTTTCCGCCCACCATGCGGGCTCCCTTGAATTCGGACCCGACGGTTGCCTCTTTATTTCGACTGGGGACGATACCAGCCCAGGCGGCGACTCCAAGGGGTACGCACCCATTGACGACCGCCCGGGAAAACATCCCTTAAGCGCAGAGAAATCTTCCTCCAATCCATTCAGCCATAATGGAAAGATTTTGCGTATTCGTCCCACGGACAATGGATCTTATGAAATCCCTGAAGACAACTTATTCCCCAGGGATGGATCCAAAGGACTACCCGAGGTTTATGTGATGGGTTGCCGGAATCCCTGGAGAATTAACATTAATCAAAAAACAGGCACCTTGTATTGGGGAGATGTCGGACCCGATGCCTACAATGAAAGCGAGCGTGGCCCCGCTGGACATGACGAAATAAACCAGGCAAAAAAAGCAGGTAACTTTGGCTGGCCTTATTTTGTGGGGAATAATTTCGCCTACCCCATCCGCGATTTTAATACCTCAGAACTTTCTCCACCCAACAACCCCCAAGCACCGGTAAACAGCTCCCGTTATGTGGAGGGAAACATTACCCTACCCGAGGCCCACCCCGCCTTCATTTGGTACCGGACCCGGGGTACCCCTGAGTTTCAGGAATTGGGCACAGGAGGGCGCACTGCCTGTGCGGGACCTGTTTTTCATTACAATGATAAATTGGAGAACAAGACCCAGCTTCATTCACATTTGGATAATTCTCTGTTTGTCTATGAGTGGACCAGAAACTGGATCTTTACCGCCCGCCTCGACGAAAACGAAAACCTGGTGAAGCTCGAACGCTTTATGCCTGACCGTAAATTCATCCGCCCGATCGATCTGACCTTTGGGCCCGACGGTGCCCTCTACCTGATCGAATACGGAACCACCTGGGGGAAAAATGATGACGCACAGATCGTGCGAATAGATTATCTGCGGGGCAACCGCACACCACAGATCCAACTTTCTGCGAATCAAACTGCCGGCAAAGCCCCGCTGGTGGTGAACCTTTCCACCCAAGGAACCTATGATCCCGATGAAGGAGATCAACTTACCTACGAATGGAGAAAGGTGCCCGGAGATGGTTCCATTCTCTCCACCGAGCCAAACCCCACCCTCACCTTTGCAGACTTTGGCAATCATCAGGTCAAATTAACCGTGCGTGACCACAAGGGTAGCTACAGCGAATCATCTGTATCCATCTCTGTGGGCAACAGTCCACCTCAAGTTGCTCTTACATACCCGCAGGACGGAGACTTTTTTGAATTCGAAAAACCCCTCGCCTGGAAAGTCGATGTGAGCGATCAGGAGGATACCGAAATCGATGCAGCAAGGGTCTCCCTTCAACAGGAAATTCGTCAACAAAATGGAGCACCCATGCCCTCCACTCTTCGGGGAGAACAGGCTCCCGGCCTTAACTTAATGAAGAAAAGTGACTGCTTTAATTGCCACTCCGTTAATCAAAAACTGGTCGGTCCCACCTTCACCGAAATTGCCCTTAAATATGAAGGGGTAAAGAAGGCAAAAAATGAAGCAGCCCAACGCATCCTTCATGGCTCATCTGGGGTGTGGGGACAAATTCCGATGATGCCCCACCCTCAGCACAACCTGATTCAGGCTAAGCAAATGGTGGACTGGATTTTCTCTCTGACCGCAAACGATCAATCCACCCAAACAGGAACCGCTGGCTCGATTAAGCCAAACAGGCCTGATGGATTCAGTGGCAATGCGGGCTACAACTTATTCCTGGAAGCCAGCTACCTAGATCGAGGAGCCCTTCCGGTTGCTTCTCTTCGGGGAACCCAAATGATTCGACTCCGGAGCAAAACCGTCCATGGCTCTTCTGCCGATCATCATCAGGGAGTCAACCTATCTAAGATCGCAGTCAGCCAAATTGGACACGGCGATTTTATTTCTTTCAAAAATATCAACCTCGATGGAATTAGAAAAGTATCTGCCCGCGTAGCAAGTGGGGGTGCCGGTGGAGAAATACATCTCAAACTGGGCTCACCCCGAGGGAAAGTCATCGGCAAAGCAATGGTTCAAGCCAATGGTAGCTGGAAAGATTACATTGAACAGGAATTTGAATTAGAGAAATGCGGGGGCCGCCACGATCTTTATGTCTGTTTCCACAACCCCGGCGTGAGCAATGGGTTGATGAACTTCGCCTCGCTTCGATTTCAATAGGTTTCTTTTTTATAACTTTTGCATTTAAACAGGCAGGCACATCACCCGTCGCATGCGAATTTTACTAAAAAAGTAAAAAAGTTCGTTTTTTTCGTCAGATTTTATGTGTTTTCGTTGTAGCAGGGTGTAATGCCCGTGCCTTTTGTAAATCTGTTAGCTGAATTCTCCGATCTAAAGGGATTATTCTTAGAAACCTAAAATCAGGATTTTGGGCTGATTTGAAAACAATTTTGACTTTTCTCGGGTGGAGGAATTTCTGGCCAACTCCTTCTCATAGGGCAATTTGAGGAGTACGCGGCCGGCCTCCGCCCGAGATTAATCATGAGATTTTTAAGTTGCATTATCCTTTCAGAAACAAGAGATTGTTTCGTAAGGAATGCCTCCCTCTCCGACAGACTCGAGCGAAGATTTTCTTCGTTTGCATGCCAAGCATGAGCCACAAATCCGGGCATTTGTCAGAGCTGGCGTACAAAACAACGAGTCCGTTGCCGAAGTTATGCAAGAAGCAAGTATTGTTGCCTGGCAAAAATTCAGTGACCTCAAAAACCCAGATTCAGACTTTGGTAAATGGATGTGTGTAATTGCACGCTACGAGATTCTCAAACACCGCCAGACGAAAGC
>CALKMX010000003.1 GCA_938091675.1 uncultured Opitutales bacterium | reverse complement strand
GTTAAAAAGGTACTGGCCCTGGCAGGAAAAGAAGCCAAGTCCTTAAACCATAGCTATGTGGGAACTGAGCATATTCTCTTGGGCTTGCTTCGTGAAGGGGAGGGTGTGGCTGCACGGGTGCTCAAATCTTTGGATGTGGATGTGGACCGTTGCCGGAATGAAATTCTTTCCGAACTCGACCCCAATTTCGCCTCTAGCGAGGAAAAAGAATCCTCCGTTGTGGGCGGAGATGGAGATGAGCCAGAGGAGAAGGGCAAGGATGTAAAAACTCCTGCACTCAAAGCATTCGGAAGAGACCTCACTGAGCTTGCCAAAAAGGGTGAGCTTGATCCAGTGGTTGGCCGGGCATCTGAAATCCGCCGGGTCACCCAGGTTCTCTGCCGGAGGACAAAGAATAATCCCGTTTTGATCGGTGAGGCTGGAGTGGGCAAGACCGCGATTGTGGAAGGATTGGCTCAGCAAATTGCCGGTGGTCTGGTTCCTGAAAACCTGATCGACAAGAAAGTCATCACTCTTGACCTTGCCCTGATGGTTGCGGGTACAAAATACCGCGGTCAATTTGAGGAGCGTATCAAGGCAGTGATGGATGAACTGAGGAAGTCCAAAAACATTATTATTTTTATCGATGAGCTTCATACCATTGTCGGGGCCGGTGCGGCTGAAGGTGCGATGGATGCCTCCAATATTTTTAAGCCCGCCCTGAGCCGTGGCGAACTTCAGTGCATAGGTGCGACCACCCTGGGGGAATACCGCAAATACATTGAAAAGGACTCCGCTCTGGACCGCAGGTTTCAATCGGTGAAAGTGGAAGCACCCTCGATTGAAGACACCATCAAAATTTTGCAGGGGATACGCTCCAAATATGAGGATCACCACAATGTCAACTACACGGAAAAAGCCCTGGAGGCTGCCGCCAAGCTGACCGACCGGTATGTGACCGGAAAATTTCTCCCGGACAAAGCGATCGATGCAATTGATGAGGCAGGTGCCCGTTCACGGATGGAATCGATGCAACGCCCACAGGAGATAGAGGATTTATCCGACGAAATAAAGGAGGTTTGCGCCCTTAAGGAAAGTGCAATTTCCGACCAGAACTTTGAAGAGGCTGCCCAAGCCCGTGATAAGGAGAAAAAACTTCGTGCCAAGCGCGAGCGCGTGCTCGAAACCTGGAAGAAGAACCGTGAACAAAACCGGGCAGAGGTAAACGAAGACGATATGCTGCAAATTGTTGCGGACTGGACGGGTATCCCCCTGAACCGGATGGAATCGAAGGAAAGCAAGAAACTGCTCAAGCTCGAGGAAGAATTGCGCGAACATGTTGTGGGGCAGGACTTTGCAACCCAGGTGGTGGCCAAGGCTTTGCGCCGTTCACGGGCGGACCTCAAGGACCCCAAGCGTCCGATCGGATCGTTTATGTTTCTCGGACCCACCGGGGTTGGTAAGACACATTTAGCCAAGGTTTTGTCCGAACGTATCTTTGGAGACCAGGAATCTCTGATCCAGATCGATATGTCTGAGTACATGGAGAAGCATGCGGTTTCCAGAATGATCGGTTCCCCGCCCGGTTATGTCGGGCATGATGAGGGCGGACAGTTGACCGAGGCAATTCGCAGGAAGCCCTACTCAGTCATTCTTTTTGACGAGATCGAAAAGGCTCATCCCGATGTTGCTCAGATACTTTTGCAAATTCTTGAGGATGGCCGGTTGACCGACAGCCTGGGCCGGAAAGTTGATTTTCGAAATACCATCCTGATCATGACCTCCAATGTAGGTGCCGAAATTTTACAGCGTAACACATCGCTTGGATTTTCGGTGGGCGATGCGGAGCAGGACTTTGAAAAGATCAAGGGCAAGATCATGGATGAGGCAAAAAAGATTTTTAAGCCAGAGTTCCTCAATCGTTTGACCGAGATTGTTATCTTCCGCCAGTTGCTCAAAGAACACATGGGTTCAATTGTTGAGCTGGAACTGCAAAAAGTTTATGATCGTTTGAAAGAACGAAAATTAAAACTGGAAGTTTCAGAGGAAGCCAAAAACTTTTTGATCGATCATGGATATGACATCAAGCTTGGTGCCCGTCCCCTCAGAAGAGCGGTCGAAAGATATGTGGAGGATAATTTGGCCGAGGCTCTACTCTCTGGCGAATTGCGCAAATCGGTACCGATAAATGTAGTTTTGCATGAGGATGAGGAGATTGGTCTGCGCTTTGAGCAACCGAAAAAGGGAAAGAAAAAAGTGAGTGTTTCTTCCCCCGAGGAAGAAGAAGCTACGGAGTCTTAATCCGCACCTTCCTTTTTCTCTTTGCCATTTTCCTAATCGGCTCGCTTCTTAAGCACGGATATATATAATATTTCCTTTTTATACCCCAATTATGGAACGAACATTGATCCTACTCAAACCCGACTGCCTGGAAAAACAAGTGGCGGGAAAAGTTATTTCACGCTTTGAAGAAAAGAATTACGCCATCGTTGCCACTCGGATGATCCAGTTGGATGATGGCTTGCTTCGCGAACATTACGCCCATGTGGCCCATTTGCCTTTTTTTCCTGAAATTGCTGCTTTCATGAGTTCCCGTCCGGTACTGGCAATGATCCTGGAGGGCGAGAATGTGGTACAGGGAGTACGCGACCTCCTCGGGCCGACCGACTCGACCACCGCTCCCGAAGGGACTATTCGTGGCGATTTGGGAACCGACCGTATGCGCAATGTTGTGCATGCATCGGACAGTCCGGAAAATGCTCAAATTGAAATCGAGCGCTTTTTTGCGGACCAACTCGTTTCTGCATAAGTCAGGCTTCCGCCTTGCGGGCAGGGTAACCCCGCGGGAACTTTAGTTCTTAAACAACAGGCAGACTGCGTGGGTGGCAATGCCTTCCTCGCGTCCGAGAGAACCGATTTGCTCATGCGTGGTTGCCTTTAATCCGATACAATCTTCGGGTATATGAAGCAGGCTTGATAGATTTGTCCGGATGGCAGGTAAATAACTTCCCAGTTTTGGACGCTGGGCGATAATGGTAAGATCGATATTACCAATGGTGTATCCCCTGTCTTTGGCCATTTCCACCACTGCCGTAAGGATGATAGAGGAGTCGAGGTTGAGGTTGGAGGGATCATGATCGGGAAAATGATGTCCGATGTCAGGCAAAGCCAGGGCACCGAGGATTGAATCGGCGAGTGCATGGATTAAACAGTCTGCGTCGGAATGGCCCAAAAGTCCTAAATGGTGAGGGATTTCGACCCCGCCCAATATCAATTTCCTGCCTTCCACCAATCGGTGGAGGTCAAAGCCATGCCCGGTGCGAATATTTGGTGTGTTCATGAATGAATGAGAAATTCGGCGTAAGAAAAATCATCCGGAGTGGTGATTTTGGGGTTAGGATAGTCTGGTTCGAGCATGCCAACGGGATGCCCCAGACATTCAACCGCTGCCATATCATCTGTGAGTACAATCCCATCCTTCCTTGCCCGTTCCAGGCCCTCCCTCAACCATGCGATGGGTGCCCCCTGGGGGGTCTCCATAAGCCAGAGATTGGTACGGTCAAGGGTGCGGGTGGTGGTGGGTAGAAGCGGTTCATTGATGGGCTCGACCCGTAATCTTATGGTATCCTTTAAGCGTCTGGCCACGCAGACTGCCCGGTCCTGGATAATCTCGGTTACCGCCTGAGCTATGGTTTTTGCCTGGATGAAGGGCCGGGCACAATCATGTACCAAAATATGGGTAATTTCGTTGGGGAATGCATGTATACCCGCCCAGACCGAGTCCTGCCTTTCCGCTCCTCCCTGAACCCAGAGAATGTCTGTGCTTTTCCGGTGGGGGTAGGCAGATATGGCAGGGCTTAGACACTCCTTAAGCCTCACTAACTGGGATTCGTCTTTGTAGACAATTACCAGGCATCGGACAGTATCGACCTGGAGGAAAGACTGGCAGGAAAGAATAAAGGCGTTTGAATTACCTATTGGGTGTAAGAGCTTATCGGCCACTTCGCCGTGCATCCGGGAACCACTCCCTGCGGCTAAAAGAATTGCACCAACCATGGTCAAAACGGTTTTAACCGGAAAGCTCGCCGAGAATCGATTCCAGGGCCATTCTCGGATTGGGAGCTGCTAGAATGGGGCGGCCGATCACCAAATAATTGGCCCCAGCTTGTTTTGCCTGAGCCGGAGTCATAATCCGTTTTTGGTCATCAGAACTTGCATTTGCCGGGCGAATACCCGGAGTAACCAGCGCAGTGGATTGGGGGAGTGCCTGCCGAAGTTTTGGGAGTTCGAGGGGAGAACAAACAATTCCCCCAATTCCCTGATCAACCGCCAGGGAGGCAAGACGCAGGACCTGGTCCTCCACTGGATCATTGATTCCAATGGCTTCCAGTCCCGCCTGATTGGTGGATGTGAGCACGGTCACGCCAAGCAGGGTGACATCTGGCATGGCTTCTTTGGCAAATTTTGAGCATCGGGAAAGAGCTTCCGGTCCGGCGCATGCATGCAGGGTGATCATGCCCACGGGGAGACCGGCAAGGCTTTCCAGTGCTTTGGCCATGGTGTTTGGAATGTCGTGCAGTTTTAAGTCTAAAAATACCCTTTTGCCCGCATCTGCCAATTCGTGAACTAAGGATGGACCGTCCCGAAGAAAACTCTGAAGTCCCACCTTTACCCATTTCAAACTTTCACCAGTTGCTTGGAGTACTTGATTGATTTGTTCCCGATCTTCAAGATCGAGAGCCAGGATAATTTCGGGAGATGAATTGCTCATTTTCACTTCTATCATGTGCGGGTAGATTTTTGAGCCAATCCAATTCTTTGTCGCACCCCGTTCTTTAAGGAGTATTCTGTTTGCTTATTCAATGATTGAACGAATTACAGAAAGATCTGCCGATTTCATCAAGGTTTTTGCTCCAGCCAAAATTAATCTATTCCTGGCAGTAACCGGCAAGCGTGCTGATCAATATCATGAACTGGTCACTGTGTTGGGCAAACTTTCGATCGGAGATACCCTGGCAATTCGCAGGGATTCGTCCAGCAAAGGAATAAAGTTAACTTGTCCGGGATATCCGGAACTGGAAAACGGTAATAATTTAGTTTTTCAAGCGGTGGAAAAGTGGTTGAGCAAGACCGGGGAAAATTGGGGAGTTCAAATTTCATTGCACAAAGAAATTCCACCTATGTCCGGATTGGGTGGGGGGAGCTCAGATGCAGTTTCTGCATTGATTGCGGTAAATGAGCTTGGAAGGAACAAGCTTTCCAACGCAGAACTGAGCAGTTTGTCTGCTGAAATTGGGTCTGATTGTCCGAGTTTTTTTACTAACGGTCTATGTATTGCAGAGGGCAGGGGAGAGATGGTAAGGCAACTTGGCCATCAAGCTGCCCAGAAATTGATCGGTAAAAAAGTTTTACTTTTTCGTCCGAATATCGGCCTGTCCACCGCCGAAATCTATTCCCGGCTTTCCGAAAACCAAAAGTATTCATCCATGGAGTGGGCAACCGATCAGGTAGACCGATGGGGAAATGACCAGTTATCCACCGGGGATTTTTTACACAATGATCTGGAGGGTGCTGTTTTTGACAAACACAGGTATTTTCCTGCCCTGTTTGAGCAGATACAATCTGTTTATGCCCTAACACCCAGGCTTTCAGGCAGTGGAAGTGCATGCTTTGTTTTACTCCCTGAGGATTTTGACCGACTCACCCAATTAAAGGAGGCAATTTTCGAAGCATGGGGCGATGATTCCTGGGTGAAATACGCTGAAATTATTAACTAAACCATCCTCAGGGGTGGTAAAAAATTTGTTTCCCCTAATCGCGAATTTAGGGCAGAATAAAAGGTTGGTCAAAATTTTCACCGATGATTCAGGATGTAAAAGATAAATCTGAGCTCATGCTTTTTGGGATTCCCGCGTCTCCCGGGATTGCCCATGGGCCGGTCTTTCGCTTCCTTCATGATGAGGTGAAAGTCGCCACCTATGAAGTGAGCGAGTCAGACCAGGAGGAGGAAATTAAGAGATTTTTGGAAGCCTTGGAAATGACCAAGTCTGAGATTCGGGAAATCCGTGAGGATGTCGCGAAAAACCTCGGAGAAAAAGAGGCAGGAATCTTTGATGCTCATATGCTGGTACTGGAAGACCGTGCCTTAATTGATGATGTAAAAAAGGAGATTAAGGAGTCTGGAGAGAATGTGGAAAAGTGTGTTCACCGGGTCACCCAGAAATACCTGGACTTCTTCGATCAACTGGAAGACAAATATTTGCGGGAACGTGCGGTGGATCTACGGGACATATCCAGAAGATTGCAACGCTGCCTTTCGGGAACCACCGCTTCGGGAACTGCGTTTCTGGACGAGCCCAAAATCATGGTTTCGGAAGACCTTACCCCTTCTGACACCGCAGCTCTCGATCGGTCAAAAATTTTGGGTATTGCCACGGATTTGGGCGGGCAGACCAGTCATGCAGTCATTATGGCCCGGGCAAGCGGCGTACCCGCGGTGGTGGGCTTGCGCAGCCTGACTGAGAAACTCAGCCAGGGGGATGAACTATTAATTGATGGGTTTGAGGGGGTTGCGATCATCAATCCAAGTGAGAGCACTCTGTTTCGTTATGGAAAAGTCGATGTTCAAAGGCGCAAACTCCTTAACCTTATTGATGAGGAATCAAACCTCCCTGCCCAAACCGCGGATGGAAAGTCGCTCCATATTTGGGCAAATGCAGATACCCCAGAGGAAGTGCAAAAGGCCATTAACGCTGGTTGCCTTGGGGTGGGTCTTTACCGGACAGAATCTTTGTTTTTAAGGACTAACTCCCTGCCGTCCGAAGACGAGCAGTATGAGGAATATGTACGCATGGTTGCATCTTCCGGGGGCAAACCGATCACCATTCGTACCCTCGATCTGGGAGGTGACAAACTTCTGGACGGATGGAACCAGGAACGAGAAGCCAATCCTTTTATGGGATTCCGTGCGATCCGGTATTGCTTGAGTAACCCAAAAGTTTTCCTCGATCAATTACGGGCAATTCTCCGGGCAAGTGCCAAGGGGGATGTCCGTATAATGCTGCCAATGATCTCCGGGATTGGTGAGGTTGTGCGGGCCAAAGAATTGATACAGCAGGCAAAGGAGGAATTAAAAATAAGGGGGGAAGAATTCGACCCAGATATTAAGGTCGGATGTATGATCGAAACTCCTGCCGCCGTATCAATTTGTGATTTACTCGCCGAGGAGTCAGACTTTTTCAGTATCGGTACGAATGATTTGGTACAGTACCTTTTGGCGGTTGACCGGGTAAACAATGAGATCGCATTTCTCTATGAGCCCCATCATCCGGCAGTGATTCGTTCCCTCAAGCATGTGGCCCAAGTTGCCAGTGAGAATAAACTACCCGTGACAGTCTGCGGGGAAATTGCTGGAGATCCTCATTTCCTTCCCCTGCTGATTGGTTTGGGGTTTGATTCGTTTAGTGCTTCCGCCTCTATGGTTTCGGAAATGAAATTTTTTGCTCGGCGGTTTTCCAGTGAAGATGTTGAAAAGATCACCATGGACGCAGAAAAAAAGTACCGTCCGTCAGAAGTTAAGGAGTTGATTAAAAACTTTTATGAAGCCCGGGTTTCCGAGGTTTCAAGAACGAAAAGCTAAGGAGAAACAGGGTCTTTATTCGTCCTGAAATTTTGAGGCAAACAGTTCGGTCATCTGTTTTTCAAAATCTGGAGCATCCGCTGGGGAACATTCAAACATAAGTTCAGACCCACGGGCAGCCGCCAGCATCATAATGCCCATAATGCTCTTGGCATTGACTCGTTCCCCGTCTCTTTTGGTTACCCAAACTTCGCCTGAGAACTGGGATGAGATACGCACAATCATGGCTGCGGGCCGTGCATGAACGCCCATTTTATTACTCACTTCCAGAGTAAAAGAATGAACATTTCCTGAAGATTGATCAGTCACAAAGATGATTTAGATCGTTCAAGAGAGAAAAGACAAAGAAAAAGTTTTGGCTCCCCATAAGACACCGGCAGATGCGGTGGCGGCAAGGAGATCATCCACCATCACCCCGAGCCCACGGGGAAGCTTCTGGGCTGATCGAATGATCCAGGGTTTTGAAATGTCAAAAAAACGAAACAGCATAAAACCCGCCACGATCCAAACAAATGTCTCCTGGGTGATGGGCTTTTCAAATAAGCTCGAAAGGGGTAAGAAAACCAATGGAATGACGGTGAACTCGTCCCAGATTACTTCGCCCGGATCGTCCCGATCAAGCAGGATTTCTGCCCGTGAGCACAGGGGTATACCAATCAGAAACAAGGGAACAAAAGAAAGGGCGATGACTTGGACGGACCAGCCGAACCCGAGGGTAAAAAGAGTGAAAAGCAAGGTCCCGAAAAGTGACCCCATCGTTCCGGGTGCAGGTAGCTTTGTCCCAATCGGGCCGAGAGTGGCCAAAAAAAGCACCGTTTTGTTCATCCTAAACCTTCAGGAATTACTGGCTGTGAACACATTCCAATATTTTACAAGGTAGGTTACCCCAGAATAGACCGTCAGTAAGCAGGCAAGAATAAGGGTAAGGTCTGCGGCCTGACCCAAAATACCGGCCCATTGGATCCAGTCATTGCAAAGGGTAACTCCGGAAAGGTCATGGACGATGGAACCCTGGGCAAGGTATAAACTGATTGAGGTGATTTGCATAACCGTTTTTACCTTTCCCGCCTTTTCGGCAGCAAGGGTTTTGCCCTGAGCTGCAGCAACCAAACGGAGTCCAGTAATAAGAAATTCGCGGGAGAGAATTAACAGGATGGGAAATAAAGCCCACAGTCCAACAATCCCCAGGGCGAGCAGACTGACAAAAGTGCCCATGGTAAATATTTTGTCCACCAATGCATCCATGAATTTCCCAAAATCGGAGACCTGTCCAAGCCTGCGGGCTAGCCAACCGTCCAGCCAGTCGGTCAATGCCCCAAAAAGAAAAACAACCAAGGCAGCGGTAGATGCCCAGGGGATGGGCTTTCCTTCCCATGGGTGAAGTAAGGCAACCACGATTACCATCAATGGTATTCTCGATAAGGTAAGAAGATTCGGCAGGTTCATTCGTGAGATGCTGTTTAGAACTTTAGCCCGTTGTTTGCAACCACAACCAAAATACTCGTTGGTTATGGACTTATCCGCAGAGAATAGATAAAAGGAAAGGAATGGCTATCGCTTTGTACCCTGGCACATTTGATCCTGTTACTTACGGGCATTTGGATGTTTTGACCCGTGCTTCTCGGTTGTTCGATCGGGTAATTATTGCGGTTGCATCTGGAAACTCCGCCAAGAGTACTCTGTTTACGCCCGAGGAAAGACTACAAATGGTGCTGGAAAACCTGGAGGCCTTTGACAATGTTACGGTTGAATTGTTTGACGGTTTACTAGTTGAGCATGCCAGAGAAAAAGGGGCAACCGTGCTGGTGCGTGGATTACGGGTGGTTTCTGATTTTGAGTACGAGTTTCAGATGGCCCAGATGAACCGTCACCTGGATGCCAGTTTGGAAACCATCTTTCTTATGCCCAGCCAGAAGTATTTCTTTACCAGTTCTCAATTAATCAAACAGGTGCACCGCTACGGTGGGCAGGAAACCGGACTGGTTCCTGAAAATGTCCGGTTGGCCCTCAAGGAGAGATCAGGGAATACAGGTGAATAAATCTAAGCGCTCGGTGTTTGGGATTGTGTTCCTGACCATCTTTTTGGACATGGTCGGATTTTCGATCATCTTTCCATTGTTCCCCGCAATGCTCGACCATTATCTATTTCTCGAGGAAAGTATGGGTGGCGGGATACTTTCCAGTTTTGTTCTTTGGGTAAGAGAATTTGGCCACGAGAATTTGTCAGGAAATCCAAGCTTCCGCCTGGAAACTGTGATTTTTGGAGGGATTCTTGGTTCTTTGTATGCAGTGCTGCAATTTTTCTTCGCTCCGATCTGGGGAGGACTATCGGACCGGTTTGGTCGGAAACCAATCCTTTTATTTACCTTGGCGGGCACGGCAGTTGGGTACTTCTTATGGATTATGGCGGGCGATTTCTGGCTGCTATTACTTTCCCGGATTGTCGGTGGAATGGCCGGGGGGAATATTTCGGTAGCCACTGCAGCCATTGCCGATGTCACATCCCGCGAGAAGCGCTCCAAAGGGATGGCCTTTGTCGGAATTGCCTTTGGGTTGGGCTTTGTGCTTGGGCCCGCCCTTGGGGGAATTGCTTCTCAATGGGACTGGTCCGGTTCCGAGCTTGTTTTCTTTGGCATGCATCCTTTCTCGGCCGCGGCCACGATCAGCTTTGGATTAGCCCTGGTGAATTTGCTCTGGTTGGCTTTGGGATTTACCGAAACTTTACCCAGCGAAAAAAGAAGCCCCTCAAACTCCTTTCTTCCAGCGGTTTGCAAAATGGGAGAGGTTACCAGTCCTGACGCCCGCCGCACCTGCCTGACTTACCTGCTTTACATGGTGTCTTTCTCGGGAATGGAATTTACCCTCACCTTTCTCGCGGTGGAGAGGTTTTCTTTCTCCCCCAAGGAATTGGGAGAAATGTTTCTGCTCATTGGGGGAACCCTTATTCTGGTACAGGGCTTTGTGGTGAGACGATTTGTGGGCCGCATGGGGGAACGCAACATGGCTCACCTTGGTATATTCATCGGGGTGTTTGCCTTTCTGGCAATCGCGTTTGCCCAATCTTTCGATTGGTTTTATCCCGGGTTATTTCTTATGTCCTCCGGTGTCGCACTGATAAGCCCGACCCTGACAGCCCTCACTTCACTCAGTTCCAAAGAGTCGGAGCAGGGTATCAACTTGGGAATTTTCCGCTCCTGTGGATCGATTGCGCGATCAATTGGTCCGCTGTCTGCCGGGCTCATTTATTTCACATTCGGATCGTCTGTTGCCTACTTGGTCGGTGCAATTTGGCTTATTTTTCCTGCCCTCGTTTTGTTTACCGTTAAACAGTCTGCAGGAAGTAAGAGCCTGGTATCTGCCCACTAGGCTTCTTTTCGCTCGCCATTTTTTGCACATTTTCTAATAATGAAAAGTTCAAAATTTTGAAACTGAACTTACAAACTAGCCTGAATGAATACTGAAGTTATCGATCGTTTGGTCGAAAAAGATCCATCCCTTGAATCCTCACGCCCAGTTTTAGAAGCCATGAATCCAGGGACCTACTGCATTCATCGCAGTTGGGGATTTGGGGTTATCTCTGGATTTGATGACGATCGCGGCATGATTCTTATCAATTTTGAGGAAGATGAACGGACCAGCCATGCAATGGACCCGGTGTTTTGTATCGATAAATTAGAGCTTCTTCCTGATGGGCATATTCTTACCCAACATCGCACAAACACTGCTGAAATAGAGGCAATTGCCAAGAAAGAACCAGCCGAGCTGGTCATTAAGATTTTGGAACAGGGAAATGACGGGTGTATGAATGCACGCGACATCGAAAGAATTCTCGTTTACATGTTTGGGGCTGCCAAGGCGAAGCGTTGGTGGACGGCTACCAAAAAAGTCCTGATCAAGGATCCCAGGATTGCGGTGCCCAATAAAAAGAATGAACCTTATGTGCTCAGGGATGAACCTGTAAAACCAGAACAGGAAATCTTACAGGACTTTTTTGAGGAAAAACGGTCCTACGAAAAAATCGTTCTTGCGGAAAAGCTTTTTGATCTGGCTGCAGAGAAAGAAGATCTGCAGGCCGACCTTCCCCAGGTTTTACACGACCTTACCATTGCCATAATGGAGGCCAAAAACCTTAGCCAGGCAGACCGCCTGTACGGCATCTGGGTGCGCAACAACCTCGCCCGTGATGTCGAAGAAGATGTGGAGAAACTGGAACCCACTTCCGCTTCCATCTTGCAGGAGTGTGAAGAAGATTTGCCAGCCCTTGCCGATTTGATGCCGGCAAAATTCCACTCCCGTTTCCTCGATCTTGTAGCCCGCACCTATCCGGACAATTGGAAAAAGACCGTGCTTAACTTGCTGCAAAACACCACGGTCAAATTTTCCGGGGAATGTGCCCATTTTCTAATCGACCGCGAGGAATCAAAACTCTTAATTTCTTCCCTCAATACCTGGTTGGACGAACAGAGCCTCAGAGCCCCTGTTCTTTTATGGATGTTAAAATTCCGAAACCTTTCAAAATTTCAGGGCCTTATTGGGGACATGATCAATCCCCGCTTACTCACCGCAGTTTTTTCTGCGATTGATTATGAATCCTTAAAAAATGTAACCAGCAAACGAATCCCACTGGCTGAAGTACTGTCTGATGACCGTGATTTGCTTGCGGACATTCTTGGAAAGGGAAGTGAGGAGAATGCACAGGACCTTGCCCAGGCACTCCTGCTTAATCCTGGTTTTGAGGATCTTACCAAGCGTTCATTGCTTGCCAGATTTATTAAGAAATTTCCTAAGATCCAATCGTTACTCGATGGTGAGCAAAGCTCGGATTCCTCTTCCTCTTCCAGTGTTTCCATGGATGACACCCTGATCGTTTCCAAAGAGAGTTACGACCGTAAGCTCGCAGACCTGGACAAAATCACCAAGGAAAAGATTCCCGAGAATTCTCTGGCCATTGAGAAAGCCAGGGAACTTGGAGATCTTAAGGAAAATGCAGAATATCATATGGCCAAAGATGACCAGAAAGTCTTGCTCGCCCGTCAGGCTGAGTTGCAGACCGATCTGATGCGCGCCAAGGCTACTGATTTTACTGAAGCTCCCACCGATTCCATCGGGATTGGTTCCATTGTTGACCTTAAGGATCTTGGGACTGGAAATAAATTTAAGTACACCATTCTTGGTGCCTGGGATAGTGATCCTGAAAATAATATTCTTTCCTACCTCACCCCCATGGGGCAGAGCATTCTTGGAAAGAAAGTGGGCGATCAGGTAGAGATTGATATTCAGGGCAATGAACAGTCCCTGATGATTGAAGGATTGAGCCGCTGGGTGGACCAGAAGTAATCCTGCCTACTCCCAGTCGGTTGGGGGGAGTTCATACTTTACCATTGGCTGGATATGATCAGTACTCCCCATGTTATTTTCAATAATGGGATTGCCATGGTTCGGATATCTCAGGAATTTAATGATTCCTAATCGATGAAAATAACCGAGATTCTGCAGGTCTTATCCGATCCCACCAGGCTACGGATGCTGCGTCTGCTTGGGCATGAGGAATTATCGGTTGCTGAATTGCAGGAGATTTTGGAGATGGGACAGTCCCGTATCTCATCGCACCTTGGATTATTGCGAAGAAATAAGCTCGTTTCTGACCGGAAAGATGGTAAACGCACTTATTATGCTTTGCAGATTGATCCATCTCCAAAGTATGAATTTGTCCGGTTGGCCATTAATGAGGAATCCGATGAGGAATTTTGGGAAAGTGATCAATCTGCCCTTTCCCGGATCGTGGACCGTAGAAGAAGGGAGTCGGAGCGTTACTTTGACGAAGTGGCAGAACGGTTGGGGAAAAACTATGTGCCTGGCAGAACTTGGGAAGCAATTGGACATTTTCTTTTCCGTCTCGTTCCATCCATAACTATTGTGGATCTTGGTGCGGGGGAGGGTATGATTTCCCAACTACTTGCCGAGCGGGCAAAGAAAGTAATCTGTGTGGACAGCTCCAAGAGCATGGTCCGTCTGGGCACCGACTTGGCCAAACGAAAGGGGCTTTCAAACCTGAAATACATTGTGGGAGATTTGGAAAAAGTCCCGCTAGCCGAAGAAAGTGTGGACTTGGCACTTTTGAGCCAATCCTTGCACCATGCCCAGCGTCCAGAAATTGCTTTATCGGAAGCATTCCGTGTCCTTAAACCAGGCGGGCAATTAATGATCATTGATTTAAAAAAGCACCAGTTTGAAAAAGCCCGCGAGCTTTATGGGGACCATTGGCTGGGCTTTGGTCAAAACGAGCTTTACCGGATGATAGGAGATGCAGGTTTTCGTGCCGCCAAGGTGGAAGTGGTGGCAAAGGAAAAGAAGAAACCATTTTTTGAAACTTTGCTCGCCACCGCTGAGAAAGCCAAGTGAGGCAGGGTTTCAGGCGTGTTTTAATCTACAGGGCTTTTGAGTCCATCCAGTAAACTTTCTACTTCCGACAGATCGGTCCTGGGATGTTCGCAACTGTAATCCCGGCAGAGAAATAAAGTGGGTTCTTGCACGGTGGAGAATGCGGAAAGGTAGGGGGCGAATTTCATCAACTGGGCATTTTCCACGGAACCCGGTAAATGAATCAAAGTTTTGAAGGGTAGAAACCGTTCTTTTACCTCCTGTAAGAGGGAGGATGTGTGAGAGTCATTTAAATTTCCGGAGATGACAATTTCGTAGGGCGGATGGAGAATAAATGCAAGGGCATGGAGAAGATTCTCTGCGCCGGATGGATTGGATTCTAAAAATCCGGAAAATGCAGAAAAGCATAGATTGAGACATTCAAGGTACTGTTCATCCCCTGACATTTTCCAAATCCTTGCAAGGTTCATTGCCATGATTGAATTTCCCGAAGGGATTGCCCCGTCATATATTTCTTTGGGCCGGGTAAGCAGTTTTTCGCCATCTTTGGCGGTAAGAAAGAACCCTCCGGTTTCGCCATCTTCAAAAAGATCGCGGGCAAGATCGATAAGTTGCTTTGCCCGCTCAAGGTATTTCACTTCGTGGCAGGCTTCAAAGAGATCGAGCAGACCCTGGGTAAGGAAAGCATAGTCATCGAGGTGGGCAGGAAGTCCCGCTTTTCCGAGCCGCCAGCGTTTTAATAAAGTGCCATCCGGCTGGCTAAGTTCGTTGAGGCAGAAATCCGCGGCTCTCTTTGCACGGTCAATATATTTTGGCTGATGAAGGACCTGGCCTGCCCGGGCAAATGCAGAAATCATTAATCCGTTCCAGTCCGTCAAAACCTTGTCGTCAAGTTGAGGATGTGTGCGTTTATTTCTCTCGAGAAAAAGTTGGGTACGAATCTTGTCCAGTCTTTCTGATAGAAGATTGGCGTCCATACCCTTGGTGCCCGCATACTCGGAAATGGGTTGGGAAAGGTGAGGGATGTTTGACCCCGTTTTTTGGCGTGTTGCCTCATCCAAATAATTCCCCGTAGTTTCACACTTATGAATTTGAATAAAGAGCTCGGCATCATCCTGCCCTAAAACGGAGGTGAGCTCCTCAGTCGTCCAGAGATAAAACTTTCCTTCCTCGCCTTCACTGTCTGCATCTTTGGCCGAATAAAATCCACCATTTGGTGAGGATAGTTCCCGCTCCACATATGCCAGGGTGTTTTCACAGGCTTGCTTAAAAAAGGAGTCTCCGGAAACCTGGTAGGCTTCCAGGCAAGCGACTGAAAAGAGGGCCTGGTCGT
>CALKMX010000002.1 GCA_938091675.1 uncultured Opitutales bacterium | reverse complement strand
GAGCCGATACGCTGGGCGAGTGAAGGGGCATCTTTGTCTTTCGGTAAATCGAAACGGACGAGGTATTCGCCGGAGGGCAGGCTTTCCAGTACCTCCGCCTGATACTCACCATCCAAGCCAAAAGTTCCTGCCTTGGCGGTTTTTCCTCCCGGTTTCAGCAGGCAGCGCCAGGTGGTCTCGGGCGGATCGGCCGGGCGCAGGAGTAAACATTCCACCGCGCCTCCGGTCGGGCGGTGCCCGGGCAGACGGGCTTTTAAGACCGATACATCGTTGCGCAAAATGGATAATTGGGGAGGAAGCAGACCGGGAAGCTCATGAAAATGATGGTGCGAGAGTGTACCGGTTGAGCGGTGGTAAACGAGCAGGCGTGAACCATCCCGTTGGTCGCTCGGGGACTGGGCGATGAGGTCGGGAGGCAGATCGAATTGCAACTCGGAGGTAAGCATGGGAATGGAAATAAAACCTACATCAAAAGCGCATCGACAAGCAGGGGGCAATTTCCTAACTTCAAAATTTCAGCCCCAAAAATAATAATTTTCCAACCATCTATACCTAACGCCATGTCTGATCCTGCAAATAGTGAACTAGTCCATCCCCCCCAAGCCGCGTCCGAGGGGGCGTACTTCAAGAATTTTGAGGAATATAAGGAAATGTATGACCGGAGCATTGCCGATCCGGAAGGATTCTGGGCAGAGGTGGCGGGCGAATTTCACTGGTATAAAAAGTGGGACAAGGTACGCACTTACAACTATGACCGCCGGGAAGGACCGGTATCGGTTGAGTGGTTCAGCGGGGCAAGCACCAATGCATGCTACAATTGTGTGGACCGGCACCTGGATGCCCGCGGGGATAAGACCGCGATTATCTGGGAGGGCAACGAACCGGGGGAGGATGCCACCATTTCCTACCGCCAGTTGCATGAGCAGGTGAGCAAATTTGCCAATGTGTTAAAAAGCCGGGGAGTAAAAAAGGGAGACCGGGTATCCATTTATATGCCCATGGTTCCTGAAGCTGCGGTGGCCATGCTTGCCTGTGCCCGGATCGGGGCGGTTCACTCGGTGGTGTTTGGCGGATTTTCCGCCGAGGCCCTGGCAGACCGGATTGTGGATTCCAGTTGCAAGACCCTGATTACCGCGAACGGTACCTTTCGCGGAGCCAAGGCGATCCCCATGAAGCCGAATGCGGATCAGGCGATGTCCAATGCGGGCGAGCGGATGGGCGAACCGGTGGAGACCTGTATTGTGGTCCGCCGGGTGGCGGAGGATTCGGGAATTGCCTGTGATATGCAGCAGGGCAGGGACCTGTGGTGGGATGAGGCAATGGCAGATGCATCGGCAGATTGTCCGTGTGAGGAAATGGATGCGGAAGATCCGCTTTTTATTCTCTACACCTCGGGGTCGACCGGGCAGCCCAAAGGGGTGATGCATACCACCGGCGGGTACATGGTCTACACCGCGATCACCCATAAATACATTTTTGATTATCACGAGGAGGATATTTATTTCTGTGCCGCCGATATTGGATGGATTACCGGGCACTCTTACATTGTTTATGGTCCGTTGGCCAATGGTGCCACCACCACGATGTTCGAGAGTATACCCACCTATCCCAATCCTGACCGCTACTGGCAGGTGATTGAGAAGTGGAAAGTAAACCAGTTTTATACCGCCCCCACTGCCATCCGGGCGATTGCCGCTGCGGGGGAAGAGTGGCCGAGCAAATACGATATGCCCAGCCTGCGCATCCTTGGCAGTGTGGGCGAGCCAATCAACCCGGAAGCCTGGAGATGGTACCACCGCAATGCGGGCAAGGAACGCTGCCCAATCGTCGATACCTGGTGGCAGACCGAGACGGGCGGAATTTTGATTACCCCGCTCCCGGGAGCAACCCCGCTAAAGCCGGGTTCGGCAACCTTCCCATTTTTTGGGGTAAAACCGGTATTGCTTGATCCCCAGTCGGGCGAACGGATCGAAGGAAACGGAGTGAATGGGGTGTTGGTGATGGAGGAACCCTGGCCTGGGCAGATGCGTACGGTCTATGGTGACCACAAGCGCTTCGAGGAGACCTACTTTGACCAGTATAAGGGATATTACTTTACCGGGGATGGATGCCGCCGGGATGAGGACGGATATTACTGGATCACCGGCCGGGTGGACGATGTGATCAATGTGTCCGGTCACCGCATGGGCACGGCCGAAGTGGAAAGTGCCCTGGTTGCCCATGCCTCAGTGGCGGAAGCTGCGGTGGTGGGATTTCCCCACGAGGTAAAAGGGGAGGGGATTTATGCCTATGTCACCCTCAATGCCGGGCAGGAGTATACCGAGGAATTGCGGGGAGAATTAAAACAGCAGGTACGTACCGTGATCGGGCCGATCGCCACGCCCGATGTGATCCACTGGGCACCCGCCCTGCCCAAGACCCGATCGGGTAAGATTATGCGCCGGATCTTGCGCAAGATTGCCACCAATGAAACGGATCAGATCGGGGATACCTCAACGCTTGCCGATCCTGCGGTTGTCGACAACCTCATTGCCCATAGGTGAATAAGATTTTTGCTTGGCACTCGCCAACCGGGAATCTTTCGTTAAAGGATAATTTCGGAGTATGAAAATATATTTAAACGGTGAGTATGTAGAAAAGGAAGATGCGAAAATCTCCGTCTTCGACCATGGACTGCTTTACGGGGATGGAGTGTTTGAAGGCATCCGCCTGTATGACGGTTGCGTTTACAAACTTGATGAGCATCTGGAAAGGCTGGAGCATTCGGCCAAGGCAATCCTCCTGGAGATGCCCATGAGCCGTGCCGAATTTGCCGAGGCGGTGTGTGAAACCTGCCGGCAAAATAATTTACGAAATGGATATGTCCGCCTGATTGTGACCCGTGGACCCGGTCATCTCGGGCTCACCCCGGACGGATGCGGACCGCAAAGTGTAATCATCATAGCCGATAATATCCAACTCTACCCACAGGAACTTTACGAAAACGGACTGAAGATTATTTCCGTGCCCACCCGGCGGATTAATTCCTCTGCTCTTCCCCCTGCGGTGAAGAGTTTGAACTATTTAAACAATATTCTGGCCAAGATTGAAGCCAAGCGGGTTGGGTTTCTCGAAGCATTGATGCTCAACGACAAGGGAGAAATTGCCGAGTGTACTGGCGATAATGTGTTCATTATCCGAAAGGGCACACTTTACACTCCTCCCTTGGATGCGGGTTCCTTGCGCGGAATAACCCGGGCGGCCGTTATGGATATTGCCAGTGGTATCGGTATCGCGGTCAAGGAACAGGCCCTTACCCGCTATGATTTGTGGATTGCGGATGAATGTTTTCTCACCGGAACGGCGGCGGAGGTGATCCCCTGTGTGGAAGTGGATCATCGTCCCATTGGAGACGGGAAACCCGGGGAGTTGACCCGTAAATTGATCGATCTTTTCCGGGATAGTGTGAAAATGGACGGCGTGCGTTTGGATTAGGCGGGTTGAGGGAAAATATTCGAATCTTTTTCCCCTTCTCAATTGGCGCGTCATCTGCGTTGTAATTTTTGTGTGTGCCAACTATAATGTATTTGAAATAAATCGTTTAGGAAACTTATGAAGTGTCATCATTGTGATAGCCAAGCCACAGTGCATTTAACCCAAATTATTAATGGTCAAATGCATAAGATGGATTTGTGCGAGTCCTGTGCCCAGGAAAAAGGGGTTACCAATCCGGATAACCTTTCCATCGGCAGTCTCCTGGACGATCAACCAAGCAAACCCGATGCGTCCACCGCATCGATGACCTGTGAAAGTTGTGGTACGACCCATCAGGACTTTAAGAAGGGTGGCCGTTTGGGCTGCGAGGCATGTTATCATGTTTTCCGTCCGGTCCTTGAACCCTTGCTTGATGGTATGCACGCTGGGATTAATCATTTAGGTAAAATTCCTTCCCGGAGCGTGGAAAAGAAAAGTGTGGTAGAGAATGAGGAAATGTTGCGCCAGGCTTTGCACAAAGCCGTGGAAGAGGAAAATTACGAAAAAGCAGCCGAACTTCGTGACCGATTAAAAAAGTTACAGGCACCCAGTTCCACTTCGGCCTGATTGATTTATGTTTCACGACCTCTTTTTTTCAAAATCCAAGGGCAAGGCTCCCAAACCCTGCCCAATTGCCCTTAGTACCCGGGTCAGGCTTGCCCGGAACCTCAGGGAATTCCCCTTCCCTGGACGTGCCCAATCCGGGCAGAAAAAAGCAGTGCTTTCCAAGTGTATGAAAGCCCTGGAAAAGGTAAAAAATTTGAAGGCCTGCACTTCCGTAGAGCTCGATGAATTGAGCGAACTGGATCGTCAGATTTTGGTCGAAAGACACCTGATCAGCCTGGAACTTTCCCAGTCCGATGAATCTGGCGGGGTGGTATTATCGGACGATCGATCCTGTAGTGTGATGGTCAATGAGGAAGACCACCTAAGAATTCAGGTGCTCAGTAACGGGCTGGATTTCCAAAAGGTGTGGGCCTTGGCTGATTCTCTGGATTCCGGAATTGAATCGAAGCTGGACTATGCCTTTGATTCGCAGCTCGGATTTTTGACTGCTTGTCCCACCAACCTTGGCACAGGCATGCGGGCATCCGTCATGATGCACCTGCCCGGTTTGGTCATGTCCAAGAACATGGACAAAGTGATCAACGCGGTCAACCACCTCGGGATTGCGGTTCGTGGATTATTTGGAGAAGGTTCGGATGCCAGTGGCAGTATTTTTCAAATATCCAACCAGCAAACTCTGGGTGAGTCTGAAACCGCTATTTTGGAGCGGTTGCAAGTAACCCTTGATAATATCGTCCAGCAGGAAAGTATGGCCCGTGAAAAGTTGATGGAAGATGACGGTCTGCGCCTGGTCGACAAAATCAGCCGGGCGGCCGGTTCGCTGAAAAATTGTTTTCTTATCCAAAGTTCTGAAGCAATGGACCATTTGTCCCTCATCCGGTTGGCGGCTGATTTTGGGCTTTTGCCTGAAAAATTCCGTGCCATCGCAGACCGGATGTTTATCGAGGTGCAACCCGGCCATGTGCAACTTTCCGCGGGCAAACCAATTGAGCCTGGTGAGCGGGACCGGTTGCGTGCGGAAACCTTGAGAAAAGAATTTATCCGTATGCCTCACTTAAACTTGGACACCCAAGTTGACTAACACTTTACCATATATATATTTTAAAAGTTATGTCCGAACCAATGAGCAACTTCACACCGAGAGCCCAGCAAGTGCTCGCCCTGGCACGCAAAGAAGCCGATCGATTCCACCATAATTATATTGG
>CALKMX010000001.1 GCA_938091675.1 uncultured Opitutales bacterium | reverse complement strand
TTAATTTCATGGAGTGTATGGGGTGGTATGACACACCCCCATCCAGATCAGCATAATCAGTTCCTCCGGCTTTATGTAGATAACGAGGAGTCATTGCGTGGCTATGTGCGCTCCCTTCTGCCCACATTGGAGGATGCACGTGAGGTGATGCAGAACACCGCAGCAATCCTGTGGAAAAAATTTGATCAACTGGACGATCCGAAAAATTTCCGTAAATGGGCCTTTGGGGTGGCCCGCTTTGAAGTGCTCTCCTATCGAAGAGACAAAGCACGCGACCGTCATGTCTTCAGCGAGGAATTGTTGGTGCAACTGGCCAGCGAGGCGGAAAAACTTTCGGAACAAACCTTGGATGAGATTAGGGCATTAAAAAAGTGCCTGGGCAAACTGCCGGACAAACAGCGTGAACTGGTCAGCGAAGCCTACTCCGAAAAAATAAAAATCAATGAGATTGCCCGGCGTGAAGGACGCTCGGCAATGTCGGTCTACAAAGTCCTGCACCGGGCAAGAATAGCCCTGGCGGACTGTGTGCAAAGTACTTTGCAGGCAGAGGGAGGCAGGGTATGAAATCTTCCGAACATGACCTAGAACTGACCAGACGGTATCTCGACGGGGAAGCTTCCCAAAGGGAAGTAAACGAACTACAAGAAAGGATGCTCGCCGATCCACAATTGAGGGAAGACTTCCTTCGCTATGCCCGGATTGATGCATCCCTTCCAGGCGTGGTCAATAATTCAGGCACCCTGCTGGATTACCTACCTGCCCCGAAAGCTCCCAAGAGAAACTGGGCAATAGCCGCGGTGGCAGCCCTATCCTTCTTACTCCTTGCCCAACTCCTTGACCATCCATGGGGAGAAGAGGAAAGCTATGCAGTTGCCCATTTTGGGAAGATTGAAAATTGCCGGTGGACCCATCAGGTAAATATTCCCAACTCCGGAGATCCTGTGATGACTGGGCAAAGAATTGAACTTGCTTCCGGCAAGGTGGAAATCCTCTACCACAATGGTGCCCGTATGGAACTGAATGGTCCCTGCATAGTTGAGACGCTATCCGCAAAGGAGGCCTTTTTGACTATGGGAACAATCGAGGTGGTGGCGGAGTCAGTTGAATCCCATGGATTCATCGTGCGATCCCCCACCTCAACTTTTGAGGATCTGGGCACTGCCTTCTCCGCCTCAGTTGCCCCAGATGGATTGAGCCGGTTGGAAGTATCGGACGGTGAGGTAAACCTGATCGTGGAGCAAGACCACCAGCACCAGTTGCTACAAGCCGGGCAGACTATGTGGGTGGAACCGGGCGACCGGAAGATTCTCACCCGGATTGAATCAGGGGATGAATCCAAGGATTTCCGATTTCCCACGATTGTGCCCCCAAGCAATCAGGACTATGCGGACATATCCCAGGGCTATGCTTCCGCCAAGGTGGGCAGAGGCCTGCTCCGTTCACGCCCAAACTGGACGGTGAACCCAAAGTCCATCCTGGATGGCAGTGGACAGACCGACCAGGATTCGCCAAGGGAATCTGTATTCTTTGAAAACGAGGTAAAAAACGGCAGTCTGCTGATCGACCTGGGACAGGCGATCGCAATTTCCAAAATTAATTCCTACTCCTGGCACCAGCATAAAAAGATTGCGGAACACAACGAGCGTGCCCAGCAAAAATACACCCTCTTTGGTTGGCCGGACCGGGAACTTCCTGATCTCAATTTGCCCGCCGCAGAAAGCGGTTGGGTGCGGATTGCCCGGGTAAACAGCGAACAATTTTTTCATGTAAAAAAATTGGATAACCGCCCGTCCCAACAGGCGTGTTCCATTTTTGCCTCCAAGGGAGAGATAGGGGAGTACCGCTACCTTCTGCTCGAAGTAAATGGGCCGACTTTCTTTGGAGAGATCGATATCTACCAGGCGGACTGATTTACCAAACCCTATGATATTTAAAATCGTTTCCAGATTTTTTCTTCTCCTGTGCTGTCTGATTCATGCTTGGGGAAATCAGCCCAATATAGTGATTATTCTGGCTGATGACCTGGGCTACGGAGATTGCGAACCGTTCAATCCTAAATCCAAAATCAAGACACCATACCTCAACCAGTTGGCCAAAGAGGGAATCCGTTTTACCGATGCCCATGCCGCCTCTGCGACCTGTACCCCTTCGCGTTATGGGATGCTCACTGGGATCAATCCAGCCCGGACAGGCGTACTCAACACCCTGCTCGCCCGTGGGAAAGCCATCATCGACGATGAAGAGAAAACGCTGGGAGATTTATTCCGATCCCAAGGGTACTCCACCCACATGGTTGGAAAATGGCATCTGGGTTTTGACTATCCCAACCAAAAGAAAAACAAGTGGACCAGTGAACCCCTGCCCGGTGGGCCCGTTGACCGGGGATTCGATACTTTTTTCGGTATCCATTCCTCCGCCGGATCCGATCCGATGTGCTGGATCGAAAACAATCGCTTCACCAGAGAACCAACCGAGCCATTGACTTTTCCAAAATTCAGCATCAAGGGCGAAAGCTCGATGGTGAAAACCAAAACTGCTCCTGGTTTTTCGGTTGAGCAGGCAAGTCCCACATTGGTGAAAAGAGCAGTAAAGATCATTGAGGATCATGCCCAGGAGAAATCTGACAAACCTTTCTTTTTGTATTATGCCTCCCCCATCCCCCACCAACCCTGGGTGCCAA